>JALWUI010000138.1 GCA_027082775.1 Candidatus Kapaibacterium sp. | reverse complement strand
ACAAAAGTCGGACTCCCCGCAGTCCTAAGGAGGGATTGGGTTCTCGCAGGAAGAAAACTTTGTTCGGGAGCTTGTCAGCCGTCAGGTCAAACAGGCGGAAGGTGACAGGTAGTGGGTAGACACGAGCGGCAATTTCTCCATACTGCTGCATCAGCGCATCTTCATCAAACAGCCCGTTATTGGAATCCGGATTGAAAAGGAACAGTTCGGTTCGAAGCAAGCCGATGCCTTCAGCTCCTGCAGTGACAGCAGCATCCAGATCCTCGAAAGAATCTGCATTAGCATAAAGATGGAGTTGACGCCCATCGGTTGTGATTGATGGGAGAGATTTCAGTTTGCGGATTCGCTGTTCTGCTCGCCGTCGCAAGCGCCGCCGCTGCTTGTATGCTGCAATGGTTGCTTCCGAAGGGTTAAAAATAACCGAGCCGCTGTAACCATCGACGATGACTGTCTGGGCATTCTGTGCCAGTCGGAGTGCATCCCGAACGCCGATGACAGCCGGGATCTGGAGAGAACGAGCCAGCATTACCGGATGGGAGGTTAAGCTGCTGCTTTCCAGAATGATTCCACGAACATCTTTTTCCTTGATCAAAAGGACCTCTGAGGGGGTCAGGGAATGAGCAATGATAATGCTCTTTTCAGGCAGCGAGAAGGAGATCTGTTCATTTCGCAAAATTGACAGAATGCGGTCTTTTACGTCTTCCAGATCCAGCGCACGGTCCCGGAAAAGCGGATCGCGCAGGCGAAGTAGTTGCTTTTCGTGTTTGTTAAATACCATCAAGACAGCGGAGGCGGCTGAGTGTCGCTGGTAAATAGCGCTGGTGATTTCTTCCAGCAGCAAGGGATCGTTGAGGATAAGCAGTTGTGCCTCCAGAATAGGAACAGCAGAAGGCAAGAGAGAGCGTGCTTTCTGCATAAACTGCTCGATTTCTGCCGCACATTGCTGGCGGGCTTTTTCAAATCGCTGGAGTTCTGCCGCGACAGCGTCCTCGGCAATAGGCTCCTGCTGCTCTCTTTCTGGAGCTTCTACCAGTGCAAAGATCTGTCCAATGGCAATACCGGGAGAGGCGGGAATGCCTTTGAGCTTTTGTTCGTCCGCTGTGCTGTCCATCGCGCTGCTATCTGGGCTATGGAGCAACCGTTGTTGGACCGTTCATTCTGCCATCTTTTTGTTGCGCTTTTCCTAAATATACGCTTTTTGAGCGAAAATGCCAAATGATGCTGCAAGGAAAGTTGTGGAAGTAATTTACAAGTCGGTTATAATGGGCGTGTTCCTGCAAGACTTGCCCTGCCGGATGTACGTTTGGGTGTATTTACTGAGAACACACCTTCCGTGTGCTTTGCCTCTGATAGAACAACTCTCTGGATCGTCCAGAGCAAGCCGGAGGCTTACCCTATGATGCATTGTTTGGCACAGAAAAAACCCATTGCGTTTGTAGGGGCGACCCGGCTATTCGCCCATCGGGCGAAGCAGCGCTTCGCTCCTACACGGCACTGGGAGCGCACACTTCAGTGTGCATTTACTGGGAGCGCACACTTTAGTGTGCATCTTTTGCCGACGAAAGTCGGCGCTCCCAGTGGGGCGCCCCCGGTCCGTTGGGAGCGCACACTTTAGTGTGCATCTTTTGCCGACGAAAGTCGGCGCTCCCAGTACTATGCCACCGAAAGCCGGCGCTCCCGCTGTCGGCGCGTAGCCACAACGGCTATCCCTGCACGGCGTTTCCCATACACCTGCGGCTGGCGGGGACAGCGCTACGTTGTTACCGATTCCTGCTGCCGCTGCTGAATTTCTGCCTGAAGCCGGTGATAATCTGCCAGGAATTTTTCCAGCCCTGCATCGGTCAGAGGATGGTGCAGCGCTTTCTTCAACACCGCGTATGGCACCGTTGCGATGTTCGCTCCCAGGCGGGCTGCTTCCACAATGTGCATCGGATGGCGAAGTGAAGCTGCCAGAATGAAGGAATCCAGTCCCTGCACGTCCCAGATTTCGCAGACATCAGCAAGCACCCGCAAGCCATCATTGGCAATATCATCCAGTCGACCGAGGAAAATGCTGATATACCGCGCTCCCGCATTATGGGCTGCCAGCGCCTGCGTGGGACTAAAAATCAAGGTCATATTCACCGGAACATTCTGACGTGCCAGCTCCCTGGTCGCTTTCAATCCCTCAGGGATCATCGGAATCTTAATTGTCGCCTCGGGAAACCACGACAAAATCTCCTCCGCTTCCCGCACCATCCCTTCAGCATCAGTGGAAACAACTTCGACCGAACAGTGACCACCAACCAATTGATGAATCTCCAGAATGCGATCCCGCACATCAACCGATGGATCTTCTTTAGCCAACAGCGACGGATTGGTTGTCACACCGGTGATAATGCCATACGAAGCGATCTCTCGAATGTGATCAATGTTCGCAGAATCTAAGAACAATTCCATCAGGCGTTCTCCGGCTGGTTGGACTTTCTCACACACTCAGAAAAGTGTATGACGGGAGCATTTTCCGCAGATTATGCACAGAACTCCCCGCACTGTCTGTTTTGGACTCAAGCAGGCGAACTGTGGTCGAAGGAGGGAAAGTAATAGTACGTCCGTCCGTTCTCATCGACTTCCAACTGGGCAATGCGATGATGGACACAACGATCGAGAAACTGCCGGGCGGTTGCCAGATTCATATCACATTCCAGCACCAATTGCTCCGGATACAATTTGCCCGAATGTCGCAAGGCACACTGCAATACTTCTTTCTCCCAATCCACCTGCCGCTTTCGGCCACCTCCATACTCCCGCAACCAGTAGTACTCCCGACGCAACGCTGCCAATTCCTGCTGGTGCGAGCGATAGGCAAAATATCGCACAAGCGCAATGCCCAGAAGAATCAGGGTAATCGGAAGTAAGCCCAAAAGCATCAGGATTGCTGCCCAGATACCCAATGCTCGAGCCTTTCGCTTCTCCCGTTCCACCCGATACTCCAACCGAAGAATTTTCCGTCGGAGTTGCCCAATATCTCGGCGCACTGGCTCTCCGAACGTCTGGTCAAACACCTCTCCCAGGATTGCCACATCGTCCATTATTTTTTCATCCTCTCTCCGACGCTTCCGACGCATCTTACCGTTAGCAGGCAATAAATCCTCAAACGGGAGGATTAACTCCTTCCACCATTGACGCTCATTCCACATACCATCCACCTTTTACCTGTCAGAATTCTCCACATTAAACGATGAAAAAACAGGTGAGTTGCATCCTTGCATTCTTTGGGCTCACGAAGCGATCCAACAGGGTTCAATTTTTCCCTCCGAAAAACGTGCAACACTCCAGAGAAACAGAAGCAGAGGAAGCGGCAATGAAAATTACCGTCCAGCTTTATGCAATGTTGCGGGACCTTGTAGGAAGCGAAACGGTAACCTTAGACCTGCCGGAAGGGGCAACCGGGAACGACTTATGGGATCAACTATGCCAGCAATACCCATCCTTAGCTCCATACCGATCAATCTCGCGCATCGCCCGGAATCACCAGTTCGTTACCGAAACGGAACCGCTGGCGCCCGAAGACGAAATCGCCCTTATTCCTCCCGTAAGCGGTGGATGAAAGCGGAGAAACTGATGATTCGGACACCGCAATACTGGATAGAAATCACCCGAAATGCTCTGGTGCTGGAAAATTATCTTCCCTTCATTCAGGATCCCGGCTTCGGCGCCTTTGTCATCTTTGGCGGAACCGTGCGCAACTTTGCTGAGGGAAAGCCTGTTCAGGCATTGTTTTACGAATGCTATGAACCGATGGCGGAAAAAGAACTGGAACGGATCGCCCAAGAATGCTTTGCGCAGTGGGAAGTCGGCCGCATCGTTATCGTTCACCGCACAGGGCTGCTCCAGCTCACAGAACCGAGTGTCTACATCATCGTAGCTTCCGCCCATCGAGCAGACGCTTTTGCAGCAGCCCGGTTTATTATCGAATCGATCAAACAGCGGGTTCCAATATGGAAAAAGGAAATTTTTGCAGACAACTCCTCGCAATGGAAACACGAAATTGATCTCGGCAAACAATGAGCTGGGACACGATTATTGGTCAAGATCGGATTAAGCACCTTCTGCAAAGAATCTTACTGTCCGGCAATATTGGCTCTGCCTACCT
>JALWUI010000137.1 GCA_027082775.1 Candidatus Kapaibacterium sp. | reverse complement strand
GTCCGTATAGCCAATGATTTCCACCGTCAACTCCGGGTGTTCTTGCAGCAGTTGCGCCAAGCGCCGGATCTCTGGCAGAGACTCAGGTCGAAGATCGGCTTTATTGAATTCAAAGAAAATGTTCTTAAGCTCAAAAGATTGTTGCTGGAGTTGCTCAATGGGTACCAAGGTGATGTTTCGATGGATCTCCGTTGTATCCGCATATCGCTGCTCGTCCCGAAGATCCAGATGCTGCGACAAAGGATAATAGCCATCTGCCACTGCATAGAATCCGTAATTTTTGCCCAGTGGCAGTGCAATGGTATACTGTCCACTTTTCGGATCCGAGGATAATTCTCCAATGATCTTGGCTGTCTCGAGGTCCTCCCATCGAATCTTCGCAAATAAAGGCTGTCCCTCTGGCGATTGGACGGTTCCTGTGATGGTGACCACGTGGGAAGGGCGCGCTTTGTGGGGCAGCGTGATTTTGTAAATATCGTTGGCACCATAACCCTCGGGGCGAATCTGGGCACAATAAGCATACGACCCGTCCCGGCTGACAACGTACCCCCAATCATCATCTGGACTATTGATTGCCGCACCAATATTGACGGGTGCTGACCATTCAGTCCAACTGGTATCGGAAAGGCGAACCGCTTTAAACACATCTAATTTGCCCAAACCGGGATGTCCTGCCGAACTAAAATACAGTGTCTTACCATCCGGATGCAGAAAAGGTGAACGTT
This sequence comes from Candidatus Kapaibacterium sp., assembly GCA_027082775.1. Classification (GTDB taxonomy): domain Bacteria; phylum Bacteroidota; class Ignavibacteria; order Kapaibacteriales; family WFXC01; genus WFXC01. The sequence continues at coordinate 14,937 of JALWUI010000137.1, read as the reverse complement.
CCGCAAAAGGCGTATTGATCACTGGTCCCAGATTAATCGGCGCTGTCCAGCCGGTATCCGTTCGGAACGTAATGTAAATATCCAGATCACCACCTGTGAGCCCATCCTCCCGGAAAGAATTTTTTCGCCATACCGGTTTTCCGGGAACGGGACGGTCAGAAATAAAGAGCAGTCCTTTTCCATCCGGCGTAAAGCAGGCATCACCTTCGAAATACTTTGAGTTGACCGGCGGTGGTAACGGTTGCGGCGCCGACCATTGACCATTACTATCGCGCCGGGCTAAAAAGAGATCTCCATTGCCAACACCACCCGGATAGTTGCCAAACACCAGCAATTCCAGTCCATCAGGCGACACAGCCAGTGGTGCCTCGTGAGAGCGGGTGTTCAACGGAGGACCGATGTTCTTTGCCACCTGCCACCTTCCATTGCGCCATTCACTATAAAAAATATCCTCCCCGCCACTCCCATCAGGACGATTTGCAGTGCCAAAATATAACCGCCGCTCATCTAAGGTGAGCGTCGGCGCAAATTCGTGATACCGCGTGTTAATAGCCGGACCTAAATTTGTGATAACCACGGAATCCCGGGGCTCCCGCAGTATCCGAAGAATCTGCTCAATGCGCTCTTTCCACTGTGGATACTGCCGGGCATAGGCACGATACAACGCCCGGGCACTGTCTTTCAACCCTTGCTGAAGGAAGTAACCAATGTAATTCTGCAGCGCTCGAAAAGCTGGCTCCGACGGCGCCTGCTCCTGAATGAATTTCTGATATGCTGCTAAACGCTGGCGCGTAGCAACCAGATGCACGTATTGCAGGTTGCGGTCATATTGCCGATAGTTGCCATTCTGCGTTACCGGCGGTGGATAGGAGCGAGTTCCAACAACAAACTCCGTTGCTACAAAATTTTCTGATTGCTGGGTTGCCGATAGAAAAAGCTGGGACATCGTGGCAGCCCGGGTATCCATCACTCCAATCTGCTTGCCCCAGTTCGTCCCTTTCGTGAGAACGGTCAAAAAATACTCCCCTAAAGCAGTCATTGCCGTGATGTGGTACCCCTGCTGCCACAACTGCACCAGTGGATAATCACGGAAAGTGTCCAGAAGCAAAACTCGTTGTTGCTGATCCGGCTGGTAATTCCACACAAACAGGAGCGAATCGGCTACGATGGTTGCACATTGAATCTGCCACCCCTGCTCCCATAGCGGTTGCAATTGTTGCTGAATTTCATAAAGCGTCAACGAAGGGTCTACTTTGATGGAAGTTATTCGCTGACGGCGCGGGTTCATTGGTCGCACCAGAATGCATACCCATTGCTTCCCTTTATGGTCCGCATCGAGCATCATCCATCCCTGCGCCCATAATACACGGATGGTATCTTCCGGGAAACCATTCTCACTGAGGATCGTGCGATGCTGATACCAATCACCCGCCTCCGTGTAAAGAATCGCCCACCGATTACCACCATAATGAACTCGAACAGGAAAAAAACCTTTTTGTTGCCGCTCTTCGATCTGCCGCCGTGATAGCACAGAATCCAACTGGAAAGAAGTTCCCACGTACGGCGTATTCGCAGTGACTACCAGCGTAAAGACTGTTGCCTTTGCAAATAGATTCACAACGCTGATCCCTGCCACCAGTGCCAAATTCCACCACCACTTCTTCATAAGATCCCCTTTCAAACGCAACATATCCTGTGTTACTGCCCATTGGACGGACGTTCGTCCGCTTTCCTGTAGCTGAGAGGCTCAAACTGCTGTTGGCGGATCTGGCGTATCTTGCGTAAGTCGAGCGTAAACTCCCGGGGTGTCATCTTCGCAAAGATATACGCCAGCACGGCTGCCAGATCAATATCCGAAACCTTTGGAGACAGAGGTGGCATTCGGCGTCCCTGATACACTACCCCATTGACTCTGATAGGACGCTGCAATCCAAAGACAACATTATGAATAATGGTGTCGATCGGCTGCTGGGCCAGATAGTCGGAATTTTTGAGTGGTGGATAAACACCGGGTCTTCCTTTTCCATCCAGACCGTGGCAATTGCGGCAATACCATCGATACACCTTTTGCCCGTGTTTTAGCAGCAGATCCCTCGGGATTTGCTCGATATCCAGTCCCTTCTGTGGCTCCAGCACTTCCGCCGTTGTTACTGGTCGTCCCTGCCGTCGATAAAACGCTACCGTATCAGCGGAGACGATGGGACCTAAATTCGTCCACGCATTGTAAACATACGACATCACCTGGGCCAACTGCTGATCTGTTAAGAACTGGGCAAAGGGCTGGTGGAAACTTCGGTACTCTTCATTGTTGACCACTATCCGCCCTTTGTATCCAAAAAGCAAAAATCGAATGAGATGCTCCACCGGGTGCGTATACAGATAGTCTGCATTCGCCAATGGGGGAACTTCTCCGGGAATGCCTCGACCGTGACTCTTATGGCAACTGGCACAATAGGTGGTGTAAAGCGGCTCCCCTGCCTGAACAGCTGCCGGGATAACAGACTTATGCTGAAAGAACTCGCTAATCGCTAAGATGCCAAATCCCACAAGAAGCAGTAAAACCACGACCAGTACCGCATACTTTCGGACCCGCAATTCTGTTGGCATTGCACTCTCATCCCAGTTTTGCACCTTCTTACTGTGAAGAAACGCAGCGTCGTATAGCCCCCTAGCAGTATTGTAACTGCTGGAACATACTGCCACTCTCGATCTGGCTCTTCCTTCTCCACCTGCACAGCACGCCCGGCGTTGCCGCTACCGCCATTTTACGGGAACGACAAGGTGTTGCGGCGCCATTCGGGCAAAGGAGAAAGTAACTTCAATGCTATCACCGACCTGCAATGAATGCTGCAACTGAATCAGCATAATGTGATAATCACCGGGACGAAAAGAAAAAGTCGAATGTGGAGGAATTACCACTCCTTCCGGAACTGGCTGCATCATTGCAATGCCATCGGTATGCACCGTTCGATGGATTTCGGTCACTTTCGCCACAGTACTGGTTACCGTCCGCAGCGTCTCCGGAAAATCCGTGTTGTTCTCAATGACGCCATAGAGAGCAGCATTGAACCCCTTTTTTCCCGGCGTAGCCCAAAAATTCCGGAATTCAAGCTCTCCGGTGGAATCAGAGGAAGAACACGCCCATAGCAATAGGAGCAGGAAACCAATAGCGCCCTGCCATCTCATTGTTGCGAAAGCAACTGCTGAACATCCCGCACTACCTTCTCCACATCTGCCTCACTGCCTTTATACCGCTGCCGTTCTCTCCCTCGGTGGTCGAACAAGCACAGAGCGTCGGTGTGGTTAATGAAATAATAAGCGGTCCCGTCAGGCAACTTTTTCAAAGGAGATCGCACAGCGTAAATTTCCATCACTGAGCGCAATGAGTCAATCGTCGCAATGGTGCCCGTCAACAGTCGCCACCGTTTCAAATCCAGTTGATACAACGCAGCATAATCCCGCAGTTGTTGCGGCGTATCTCGCTGCGGATCCAGTGTGATCAGCACAAACCGCACCGGAAGCTCCTTCGGTATGCGCTTGCTCATCTCGAGAAGGCGATCGGTGGTAAGGGGACAGATATCCGGACAAGCGGTATAAATGAAAGCCACTAACAGCACCGTATCGCGAAAATCAGCAGGAAAAACGACCGAATGCCCGTTCTGATCGATAAGCCGAAACGCTTTCCGGGAAAGATCATGCTCAACTGGAAATTCGGAGGAACATTGCACGAGCAGGATACCAACAATCAGCAGAAACGGGATGCCGGAGAACCACCTCGAACGGTGACTCTCCGGCGTTTCGTTATTCTCTGCTATTTTGCTGCGTGTCACCAGACGAGGATTCAGTCTGAGATTCCTCTGCGTTTGTTGCTTCGTTCTCTTCGGTCGCCTCGTCCTCTTCGTCTTCAAACTCCTCTTCCTCAAAATCCTCATCGTAATATTCTTCTTCATCCTGCACCAATGGCGCCGGATTATGCGGATCGTAAGGCGGTGCCGACCGGGTCGTACTGCGCAGCACGTCATAAATGACAGGGATATACGAAAGCACAATAAGCACCACCGCGATGGTTACCCACGGCTTGAAGTTCGCTAAGGCTTTGACCGATCCTTCGTGATATGCTTCCGAAAGCGGAAACTCCAGCTTCGCTTCTTCTTTAGCCGATGAGAAGAAGGTTGTAAAGAAGGTGATGAAGTAAACGATCACAGCGGTAAACATCAGAATGCCGCCAATAGCCGTAATAATCACATACGGTTCCCACTCGGGGCGATAGAAAGGACTATCCGGATTCAGGTACGTCAACCCCAGGTTCGTCCGCCGTGGTTCGCCGTGCAATCCACCCCGCATCATTCCGGCAGAGAAGGTAAAGAGTCCAATCATCCACAGGTATGGCACAATGGTCGCAAACCCTTTGAGTTGCACGGGTTTACCCGTCATCTTCGACACCATATACAACGACATTCCCAGAAAGGCTAAAAAGACAGGTCCAGCAACCGTCAGGTGGAAATGCCCCGGGATCCAGGAGGTATTGTGTACCAGCAAGTTCAGATTGTAGGACGCATTGACAATGCCCGAAATACCACCGAAGATAAAAATAACGAGTCCAACCAGCAGATAGGGCACCAGCCACCGATTAGTATCAAACCACGGTAGCTTTGCCATCCATCCAAACGTTCCGGTTGCTCCGTTTTTTCGCCCGGCATATTCTAAGGAAGCAGCGATCGTAAAAGCAGTAATCAAACTGGGCAATGCGACGGCGAACGTAAAAACAGCGTGGAGGAACTTCCACTCCGAGCCGATACCCGGATCTGCATACTGATGGTGCGTACCAACAGGGATAGAGAACACAATGAACAACATAAAGACCAGGCGGCCTGCCCAATCGGAGTACAACTTTCCACCGGTCAATTTTGGGAGCATCGTATAGTACATCACATACGCTGGCAACAACCAGAAATAGACCAGCGGGTGACCAAAGAACCAGAACAGTGTTCGTGCCAGCATTACATTGACACTATCGGTCCATCCCATCGACCAGGGAAAGAGCATAAAGAGCACTTCCACAGCGACGGGAATCGTCGCAATTTGCCATACAATGAATGTAGTAAAAATCCCCACCACTGCCAGCGGCGTTTTTTGTCCCGGATTCTCACGCCGCCACTGGAGATACACAGGAATCCAGTTCCAGAAAGCGACCCAGGATCCGACCACTGCGAGCGCCAATCCCAGATAAAAGAGTGGATGAGCTTTCATTGGCGGATAGAACGTATACAGGACTGAAGCCTGTCCGGTCAACATTGCATAGGCAGCAAAGACAACGCCGATCACCATCAACCAGAATGATAACCACGCCACTTTCAAATTGATCGGCTTTTTCAACGCATACCAGACCAGGGCATTACCAAAAGCGACGGCAAAGAAGGTCGTAAACACAATGGCGTTAATCACACCGTGCAGCGTTAATCCCTGATAATACTCGATGCCCAGCGCTTCCGTATTCTGGATCCATCCAGCGCGGAACAATACCTGCAACAATCCATCCAGTACCCCCAGAATCAGGAGCACGGTTGGAATGAACAGCAACCAGAGGGTTAAATTCTTGAGTGATTTATCAATTTTCATCTGCCATCTCCTCCGCTGTTTCACCTGCCGTCCCATTCAGCGCTTCATCAGTTCCCATATCTTCCGGCTGAAATTCCTCTGGATTTTTGACAACAATGCTGCCAGCCATCGTATGATGGGCAATGCCACAATATTCGTGGCACAGGAAATGATATGTTCCGGGCTCATCAAATTTCACCCGCAAATAGCTAATCTGTCCCGGAATCGCCATCATATTGATATCGGTGTTGTCAATGTGCAATCCGTGGACAACGTCTGCCGAGGTCAGATAAATATCCAGCGTCGCTCCTACTGGAAGTTCGATCTGTGCAGGAGTGAAATACCACATATGCGCCACCATTTGCAACTCATAATGCAGATCATCGTGCTGAATGAGCTGTCCCTCTTCGAACGGCTCCACATCAGTGATACAATCTGGAACCGTAATCCCCCAACCACTGATAGCCGCAACAATTGCAGCCATAAACAGCACTAAAATGCCAATAGACCAAGCCAGTGCCTGCTTTTCCGCCCGATCCATCAGCTTCCCCTTTCAATTAATTCCAGATAAATCGAGCCCCACATTACAATGTACAGCAAAATCAACAGCAGGAAAAAGGTAACCGCCCCTTTTGGGAAGAACTCTTCTCCTTCCACTTTTTCTGGAGTCATCGTGCTACCCCGCTTTATGAAACTTCACCCTCTAATGCCCTCGTTTCCAGAGACACCATTGCCTACGATCGCACCCGTTCCTACTTTCTTTCCGCTCTCGCTCACACTCCCGCTGGATACACCCTGCCTCCGGACTTTCTGGAATCGCAGAATCAAAAGCGGTTCGTGCACACCCCTGCTGTGCGCAGCAGCTTATTTCTTGCGCTTCTTCCGCTTCTTCTTTCCTTTTTTTTTGATCGGTCCTTCTTTCTTCGCCTTCTTCACATCCTCGACCGTAATCACACCCCCAGGATTTCCCCAACTGTTATAGATATACGTCGCAACAGCAGCAATGTCTTTATCCGTATACGTCTTTGGTAATGGATTCATTACCCCGTTGTACCGCTTACCGTTGACTTTGATAGGGCCGCTCAATCCAAAAATCACAGCCCGCAAGATGTAAATTTTGTCATGCTTCTTTATAAAATCGCTCTTTGCCAGCGGCGGATAGATACCGGGCTGTCCTTCACCATCCGGACCGTGGCAGGTCATACAGTAGCCCTTATACACTTTCTTCCCCTTCATCATCACCACCTTACTGGGCTTTTCTGCCCACAGTGCAGACAGGGTTAACCCCGCCATTAACAGCAATACACCGAGTTTCCGCATTTTTTTTCTTCTCCGTTGTTGGTAAAACCCACCGTTCTCTGCAAAGCTCTATCCAAATTACAAATTTAGGATTTTTTGATCAATTGCCCAAACTTAACACCTATACCGTAGAAAAATCAAAGCACAAAAACTGAACAGTCCTGGGTGTAACTCGAGATGAGCAGGAACACAGCCTGTACTTTTGAAACCGCATTTCACAACACCATTTTTACTTCCGATAAACACGTTCCGGATGCTCCTGCACAAATTCTTTCCAGCTTTTGCTATGGTGCTGGGGCGTATGTTTCTTCAAACCGTGGCATAAAGCGACAGCTAATGCATCAGTAACGTCATAAAACTCCGGGGTTTCTCGAATTGCCAGGAGCTTCTGCACCATATACTGCACCTGGGATTTGGCGGCATTGCCCCGCCCGGTGACTGCTTTCTTGACTTCGCGCGGGGAATACTCGACAATTGGAATATCTCGCAGGATAGAGGGAAGCAAAGCAGCACTGCGTGCCTGCGCTAATTTAACCAGAGAAGCAGCATTTTTGCCATAGAACAACGACTCGATCGCTGTTTCGTCCGGCAAGCTGCGTTCGACAACAGCTTCCATCCGGCGGAAAATATCGCGCAATCGGAGGGGAAACGAGCGGTGAGATTTGCCCACCTCGATAACGCCATATTCCACAACCGTGAATTGCTGGCCCTGTTGCTCTACTACGCCGTATCCACAGAGCAAACTGCCGGGATCAATACCCAAGATACGCACAATCGTGGCTCACTTCATCTATCACATTCTATTGCGATTGCGCCTGCAACTCTTCGAGAATTTCGTCATCGACTTCAAAATTCGCATAGACATTCTGCACATCATCGTGATCTTCAAGGGCTTCCAGCAGCTTCAGCACCTTGCGAGCAACGGCAGGATCTTCTACTTTCAGTGTTGTCGATGGCACAAATTCCACTTTTGCTTCCTTGACACCAAGCTGTTGTTGTTCAAAAAACTGCTGAACCTGTGATAGTTTCCCTGGCTCTGTATACACGATGAAAAAATCTGCCTCTTCGACCATATCCTCCGCATCCGCTTCCAGAACGTATTCCAGCATTTGTTCCTCTGTCATTCCATTTTTCTCCACGTAAAGCACCCCCCGTCGTTGAAAATTCCACGCCACCGATCCTGCTTCCGCCATACTGCCACCGTGCCGACTGAGCAAGTGGCGTAATTCAGAAACCGTCCGATTGCGATTATCAGTCATAACAGCAATCATCAGCGCCACCCCACCGGGAGCATAGCCTTCGTAGATGACCTCTTCGATCGTATCTCCCCCCAACTCTCCCGTTCCACGTTTAATTGCCCGTTGAATACTATCGTTGGGCATATTCGCCGCCCGGGCATTTTGAATGGCTATGCGGAGCCGTGGATTGTTCTCCGGATTGCCTCCCCCTTCACGGGCAGCAATGGTAATTTCCCGACTGAGCTTGGTAAACAACTTCCCGCGTTTGGCATCCATCGCCGCCTTGCGATGCTTGATATTTGCCCATTTACTATGCCCTGCCATCGCTCAATTTTCCACTTTGGACAACTTCGCTTCCTGAAAATACTCCTCCGTAAGACGAAAATCTTTCGCACTGAGATAAATTTGATTCCGCCCATTTTCCTCGATGGAAAAGACCATTGACAACGGCTGATTGGAACGGAACAACGCCAGTCGCTCTTCTAAATTCTGGGCGACAACATCAATGACGAAATTCCCCTGTTTTGCCCGGAACCGATAGGTATTCCCTCCACTCCGATACGGCATCTTGACGATTCGGACGTGGTGTGCAACAAAGAGTGGATTTGGATTTTGATAGCCAAAGGGCGCAAACTTTTGTAACCGTCGCAAAAACACCGGTGACAGGTCATTGAAATCCAGCTCGGCATCAATTTGCAATTCCGGAATAAAGTGGTATTGCGCCAGGCTCCGGTGCACGATCCGCTCAAATGCCTGGCGAAAAGCATCGACGTTGTGCTGGTGGAGAGAAAGCCCCACAGCATAGCGATGGCCCCCAAACTGGATCAAATATCGTCGCAACTGCTTCATTGCCCGGAGAATATCAAACGCCTGAAAACTTCGTGCCGAACCCTTAACCTGTGATTCCACATCGGTGAGCACAACCGTCGGGACGTGATACTTTTCTACCAGGCGACTGGCGATAATGTTGATAACTCCCGGATGCCATTTTGCATTATATAACACCAGCGAATGATACCCTTGATCCAGATACTGCTGTGCCTGCTCCTGCGCTTCGGCAAAAACCTGATCATCTATAACTCGCCGTTGATGATTCTTACTCTGGAGTTCCTGGGCATAGCGAAATGCTACCAATTCATTGTCCGTCAGCAAAAGCTCCACCGCGATGGAGGCATCTCCCAGACGTCCCGCCGCATTGATCGGGGGCGATAGCGCATAGGTAACGGTCATAGCATTCACCGGCCCATCAACCGTTGTGCATTGAAGTAGTGCTTCGATGCCCACGCGAGGCTGAGCGTTGAGCTGTTTCAATCCAAAGTGGACAAAGATGCGATTTTCATCCACCAGAGGCACCATATCCGAAGCAGTCGCGATTGCCACCAGATCCAGATACTCATACGCCTCTGTTGGATCATTTGAGAATTCTTCCGCCAGTGCCTGGAGCAGTTTGAACGTCACCCCTGCCGCTGCCAGATACGGGAAGGGATATCGCGTCTGAGGGCGCAATGGATTCAGCAGTGCCAGTGCTGGTGGCAATTGCTCAGCCGGTTCGTGATGATCGCAGATAATCACGTCGATGCCCATACGACTGGCATAAGCAACCGACTCTACGGACGTTGTGCCAAGGTCGACCGTAATGATGAGGGAAACTCCTGCCTCTTTTGCCTGCTGAATGACCGATTCCGACAATCCGTACGTTTCGTCCTGCCGTTCTGACAATCGGTATTCTACCCTTCCTCCCTGTCGGCGAAGGTAATCCACCAGCAGCGTCGTGCTCACAACCCCGTCAACGTCATAGTCTCCATAAATCCAGAGCTTTTCACCCCGCTCAATCGCTGTGCGAATTCGAGCTACCGCTGCCGCCATATCCTCAAACAAATACGGCGAATGCAGTTGCTCCAGACCGGGATGGAAAAATGTCAACGCTTTATCAATACTGCCCATCCCGCGAGCAACCAATACCTGTGCCAGTGCCCGCGGTAGCTTCAGCGCTTTTGCTATGACGTTGACGATCGCTTCATCTGTTCTCCGTTGTTTGATCCACCGATACTGCAAGGTTCTCTCTATTGCTATGATACCAATTCTGCTCGCTCATCTGTTCCCGCCAATACCCATTCAGCACAACCGTTGTTGCAATCCATATATTCGTCAAACGGCATCGACGAACAATGCATACGAATCTGCATGCGGTGGCGTAAGAGACGGACAGGGGTACTAAAAAGTTGGATTAAAGGTGGAGAAAAAGCCCCGCTGAGTAAGCTGCAAAAGAAGAAAATCCCTTTTGACAAATTACGCCGGGGATGGGTCGTTGCGAATTCCGGTCGCTACTGGGTTGTCGAGGAGCAATCAACCGCCGCTGAGTCTTCCTCAAAGCTCTATCTTTGCATTCCTGCCCGCAGCATCACAACGGATAATCCTCCCAATACTTCGCTCTTAGCAGTCGGCGATCGCGTATGGTTCCAGCCGGGGATACTCTATGGGGAAACAGTTCACGATGAGCAGGCGGTTGGGGTCATCTATTATATAGAAAAACGCCAGACTGCCCTGACACGAGCAAAAAGAGGGCAATTCGAACAGGTTATCGCTGCCAATGTTGAGCAATTGTGCATTATGGTTGCTGCTGATAAGCCCCGTTACAACCGCCGCCTCATTGACCGCTACCTGGTCGCTGCTTTCAAGGGAGCATTATCCCCTTGCCTGATTGTGAACAAAATCGACCTGGTAGACAATTTATCGGAAATTCAGCAGGATCTGGCAGTATACAGCGAGCAACTGGAAATTCCAGTTTTTTTCATTAGCATTTATGCCAATCTCCACATTGAACAGATCGCGCGCCAATTACAGGGGACAATCTCTGTCCTCTCCGGTCCATCTGGCGTTGGAAAGTCCACCCTGGTCAACCGTTTGATCGGCGATGCAGTACAGGTGACCGCCGAAGTTGGGAAACGCGGCAAAGGGATGCATACCACCACTGCCAGTCGAATGTTCCGCCTTCCCGGCGGTGGCTATATTGTCGACACTCCTGGAATCCGGGAATTCGGTATCTGGCAAGTACGGAAAGCAGAGCTTCGCCTCTATTTCCCTGAGTTTCTGCGCTATCACTGTCGATATCCAGACTGCACGCACATACACGAGCCAGAATGCGGTGTTCGACAAGCCGTTTTAGAGGGAGAAATCGATCCAAAGCGATACGAAAGCTACCAGCACCTTTATTTTTCGCTTCCCGATTGAAAAGGGAGGGTCCCTCGCTGTTGCAATCGCTGCTGTTTCTGCCGTTTCGCCACTTCTCGCAGATCTGCTACCCGATCCGCTTCGTCAATGATTTCCACTCCTAACAACGTTTCAATAACATCCTCCAGCGTCACCAATCCTTCCACTCCTCCAAATTCATCTGCCACCATAAACAGGTGTTCTTTACGCCGCAGAAATTCCTCCAGCAAACGATCCAGCGGCATTGTCTCCGGGACGGTATGCACCGGTCGCGCTAAGGAACGCAAAGATATCGTCTTTTTGCCATGAACAAAACTCCAGAGCACCTCCCGGCTCATTACATAGCCAATCGTTGAATCCAGATCCTTCCCTTCGGCGATAGGAATCCGGGAAAACTGCTGTATTCCCTCTGTCCGTACTGCTTCTGCAACGGAAAGATCTGCGGGAAGAAAGAACACCACCGTTCGGGGTGTCATAATATCTGCGACCTGGACCTCTCCCAGTACCAGCACATTATGCAACAACTGATATTCTTCTTTCCCCAGTTGCCCCTCCTCTCGGGCACTTTCCAGCATTTCATCGATTTCCTCCAGCACATCCTGCTGTTGCGCTGTTCCAGCATACTGCCGGCGCAATAGCCATCGAAGGGGTGCGGCTACCACATTGGCGACGACAATGGCTCGCTCCATCCAGCGGGCAATAGGGACAAACCAGATGCGTAGCAGCCGGGGTGCCAGCCAGAGAGGGAAAAAGACCGAGGCCAGGATAATGCCCCACAGAAACACCAACTGAATTCCCCACCGGGATAACGGTTGTGGTTGTACAGCAATCCCAGCGATCCAGAGGGAGAAACCAATGATAACGGAAAACAACAGGCTGTAAGACAGGGCGAGAATTGTCAATTCGTACTGCCAATGGTAGTACTGCTCTAACTGCTGGAACAGGGTGCGAAACTCCTCCTGCTGTGCAAGTTGCGCCGGTGAAAAAGCCAGAAAAGCACCGTAGGCAAACGCGAACATCGCTGCTAATGCAAAACATCCAAGAGCCAGTATCCAGAACAGCTCACCCATTCAACATCGAATAACCTTATGGCACCTTCTTACCGACGAATGCGTGTTGCATCAACCCGGATGGGTTGTGGATAACGGTAGGTTCCCACGATTGGTATTTCCAGCGTTGGCTGTATTTCAAGCGCTATACGATGTAATCCCTCCCCGCGAGCTAATTGGAGCGCCAGATCAAGAAATTGCTGGTACTGTTTGTTGCGGAAAAACCGCACAAGATCTACGTTCACCTGTATCGGGATGACCATTGACTGTCCTGCGGGCACTCGAACCGGCTGCGTCACCGTACCGGCAACTGTTGGCTGCTGATCGATTAACAACTGCCAGCGTATTTGTCGAATGGTGATCGGCACATTCCGCAGCGCAGCAGACTCTGGAACATTCACCACCTGGAGATGGACTGTAAAAACCAAAGGCAGGGTCTGCTGTTGCAGCAATTGCTGCAATTGGAGCACCTGTTCCACTGTCAGATCCGCTGCTGAGCGCAGATTGTGCAGCGAAATACCTCCCAACTGAACATCGCTGACTCCAACCAAACGGAAACCCGGCAGGGCAACCTGACTCAGCGTCCGGGTAACAGACTGGACCGGTGAGCACCGAATACCAACGAGACTCAACACCAAAGCAACACAAAAGATCCGCACTGCTCGAATCACTGGGAACACTCTCGAGGCAGGTCCGAGCGTGTCGTCTTCATCCATCAGGAGTTACTGTTCCATTCGCAACAATTCCAACCGGGATCGAATATCGTCGGGACTGGCACTGCCGCTCAAGCATTCCTCAACCATCGCTTCCAGGGCGGCAATACGTTTGCGCTGCATACTCAGGGAAGTGAGAATTTTCACTTTTGCTATGAGCAGCTTGTCCTCAATCGGCTTGCTGAGGAAATCATCTGCCCCGCTTTCAATCGCCTTCACCTGATTTGCAACATCATTCAATGCAGTTACAATCACCACGGGCAAATCTCGAGTTTTTGCGTCGGCACGGATCCGCTGCACGGTTTCATACCCATCCAGCCGGGGCATCATTACGTCCAGAATGACCGCATCGGGCATTTCTTCCTCAATTTTCTCCAAGCACTCCATCCCGTCGTATGCCTCAGCGACTCGATACCCGGCAGCAGTCAGATATCGCGCCAGCAACTTCGTTGTGATCTTATTATCATCCACGACTAACACCAACGGCTGTGCCATACTCCTGCTCCTGCTTCGATCTTACATCTTCTTCACTTTTCCAATTTTCAAGTTAAAAAATTTCCGAGAACTGACCAAAGGTGACAGCAGATTATCGCTCCAAAAAGCATTCATCAATCCACATCCATCTGCAACTTGCTGGCAACGAATTCCTGTGTTATTCGCTTACTGACGAAAATCAGCGCCATAGTGTCACCGATGCGGCTACTGCTGGGAACGCACGCTTCAGCGTGCATTCTCTGCCGACTGAAGTCGGCGCTCCAGTTGCTGGGAGTGCACCCTTTAGGGTGCATTCACTGGGAACGCACGCTTCAACGTGCCTGGGAGCGCACGCTTCAGCGTGCCTGGGAGCGTACGCTTTTGCCGACTGAAGTCGGCGCTCCCAGTCGGCGCTGCCAGCGGCGTCCACCCCCTCGCGCCACATCCCACCTGTAGGGGCGACCGGCCGGTCACCCCTACACATTCACGTCAGTGCCTCCTTCTATTTTTTGCCGGCTAAAGCTGACGCTTCCGGTGGGGTGCTCCTACCGAGATTACGTAATTTTACGTATTGACTTTCTGAACGTTGGCACATATTTTTGTCGCAATGTGTCAGAACAAAGCACGAAGCAATGATGGCAAAGTGGCAATCGATCGTTGGTGCTGCGCTATCGCTGCTTGTTTTCTGGGTTGCCTCCATCGTTGCCGGCAGGGCTCAAACAGTCTTTCGTGAAGGGGGCACACCCCGAATGGTCATCGCAACCACTGGCAACGTCGGCATTGGGACGACAACTCCCTCGCTGACGGCGTTGCTGGAGCTCAGCTCGACCTCTGCGGGGATTCTCATCCCCCGGTTGACGCAAACAGAGCGGGATGCCATTAGCTCGCCTGCGCCGTGGTTGTTGATCTTCAACACCACCGCCCAGCAGTTTGAGTACTGGAATGGCTCGCAGTGGATTCCATTGGTTTCTGGTAATGCATTAACCAGTAGCAGTTGGTCACTGACGGGAAATGCGGGAACGAATCCAGCAACGAACTTTCTGGGCACCACCGACAACCAGCCGTTGATCATCAAAACCAATGGCAATGAAGCGATGCGGATTACCACCGCAGGTAACGTCGGTATTGGAACCAATGCTCCGGCGTACCGCCTGGATGTTCTGGGTGAAGCACGCTTTGTTCGCCCGTCTCATCCGCAATCCTTCACGTTGATGCAGGGCGCCGGAAACATTGTGCTCAATCGGCATCAGAGCGAAACCGCCGGTGATCCCGGAATCTTTTTCAAACGCAATGATGCTGTGTGGGTTGGATATGTCAACTGGGATGATGAATTGACTGGCGGCATTGAAATTGGTC
>JALWUI010000136.1 GCA_027082775.1 Candidatus Kapaibacterium sp. | reverse complement strand
TTAGAAGACTGATGATGATCTTTCTTCTGGAATTGACCCTGTTGCTCATTATCGCATTCGTTATCGGCTCGTTCCTCCTTCGCCCGTGGAAGGAGCAAAACCGGAAGAAATTGCTGCAGAAGCAGATTCTGCAAGCAGCCGCTCGCCACAACGGCACAGTCTCCCTGACGCTTCTTCTGGCAGAAACGGACGGGGATCTCCCAGAGCTTCAGAAAATCTTAGAACAGTGGGTGCAATTGGGGATCTGCGAGCTGGATCTATCTCCGGAAGGGAAACCCATCTATGTCTTTTCGGACATTGCAGCATTGGTCAAACAGAAATCCAACGGAGGATCCTCGCTATGAAAACCGCTTTTATTACCGGCGCTTCTGGCGGTTTGGGAACAATCGTTACTGACCGCTTCCTTCACGCAGGATGGACAGTGTATGCCGTCACCCATTCGGCGCAAGCGAAACAGAAGCTGGAGGCACAATTTGAAAACTTCCACGCTCAACTCTCGATCACCATTGCCGATTTAACCCGGAGCGAAGCCGTGCAAGCAGTCTGCCAGAACTTAGCACCATTGGATGCTGTCGTGCACCTGGTTGGTGGCTTCGTTGGCGGTGCGTCTATTGAAGAAGTTGCTGAATCTGATTTTGTTCGGATGTGGGAACTGAATGTGAAAACAGCGTTCCTGGTCATCCATGCCACGTTTCCTTTGCTCAAGGCGAATGGAGGGGGTGCCATCACAACCATCGGCGCAAAGTTTGTACTGCATCCAGCAGCGGGCACATCGGCATACGCCAGTGCAAAAGCAGCACTGGCACATCTGACCCAAACGGTGGCGGAAGAAGGACGTCCCTTTGGCATTCGCGCGAACTGTATCCTGCCCAGCATCATCCGCACTCCGGCAAACCTTTCCTGGGCATCAGAATCAGAAAGCCAGAAATGGATCACGCCGGAAGAGATCGCTGAAGCAATCCTGTTTCTCTCCTCCGACGCTGGCAAAGGAATCAATGGTGCACTGATCCCGATGTATGGTAAATTGCCTGCGTAAAACCTGCCCCGCCAGAGACTTTCATCGGACAATCAAATAAGTGGCCGCAGCGACAATCGTTGGAGTGATCCAAGTCCCGCCAGAGATTTTATCGGGCAATCAAGATGACAAGGAGAGAATTCACCATCGCAAGTGACTCAATTACCAGAGAAATGTGCAGCAGGAAACTACAGAGGGAACTTCGAGGATAGATAAAAGGGGATACCCTTGGATTTCAGATACCGTCGCGCCTTCGGCGGGATCTGGTAGCCAACGACGACCAGAAACAGATTCTCGCCCAGCACCTGTTTCAATTGCTCAACATTCTGCTCGAATTGCTTGACATCTCGCTCATACACCTGCGTTTTGGCTTCCCCAACGATCCAGAATTCCTGACCATCCTTCCGCCCTTTGCCCAGAATATTGACCTCGATCTCTCGCCTGCCCACCGTCACGTAGTCCCGATCCAGTGCGCCAATGACTTCAATCCCGAAGTCCTGCTGTAATAGTTTGGGTAGCCCCACATACGCCCGATCTTCCAGCGTGTATCCAACCGTATGTTGCAGCGCTCCAATAGTTCGGCGAATCTCCCTTGTGGTATTTATCAGCCGCTGTACCTGTTCCTCCGTCCGCTTCTGCGCCTCAGCAAGTTCCTGCATCTTCTGATCTGTCCGCTTCTGCGCCTCAGCAAGCTCCCGCATCTTCTGATCCGTCTGCCGCTGCGACTCGGCAAGCTCCTGCATCTTCTGATCCGTCTGCCGCTGCGACTCGGCAAGCTCCTGCATCGCTATTTCCAGCCGATCCATCCGCCCCTCTAACTGCTCCTGCCGCTGCACCAATTGCCGCATCTGCTCTTCGGTTCGCTTCTGTGCTTCGGCAAGTTCCTCCACCCGCTGCTCCGTCCGCTTCTGTGCCTCAGCAAGTTCTTTTAACTCCGCCCCAACGCTCTGCAGAGCTTCCCACACCTGTTCCACCTCTTTGCGCGTTACGGTCTCCTCCCGCTGCTTCTCAATCTCTTCCAGCAGCGCCAGCAGCACCTCACGCGTGGACGGTTCCAGTTTTTCTAACAACCGGATGAAATGTGCGCTGTACATTGCTCTCTGTTTTTCAGCCGCGATTTTTCTGCTGAAACGTTTATGCCTCAATTTTCGTGCCTGATTCGCCACAGCCCTTGAATCTCATCGTTATTGGCTATCGCCGTTGCCTTCGGAAAAGCATCCTGCGCAGCAAAAGAAGTGGATCGCAGAAAGAGCTGCGTCGTGTGGATCGGAAGCACGTTCTTACGTGCCAGTGAGCATTCTCCGGACCGATCAATGTTCAGCAACGCTCCGCTTGATACGGTTTAGCAGGGTTTGTCGACACACTGAAAGCGGTGATCAATGTTCAGCAACGTTCCGCTTGATACCCCTTATCTTCCGCCAACTCGCTACCGTGCGCTGCCTGAACAGCCAGCCGATCCACCTCCTCATTTTCCGCAATCCCACTATGTCCTCGAATCCAGTGAAAATGCACAATATGCCGTTGCAACAGGTGATCCAATCGCTCCCATAAATCCCGATTTTTAACAGGCTTCCCATCACGACGCCGCCAGTTTCGCTGCTTCCACTGCTTCAACCACCCTTTCTGGAAGGCATTGGCAACGTATTGCGAATCGGTGTACAGGTCAACCTCCACTGAATACTTGAGCGCTTCCAGCGCCCGAATAATTGCCATCAGCTCCATTCGATTGTTCGTCGTACAGCGGAATCCCTGCGCAATGCGCTTTTTTCTGAGCCTCCCCGTTTTTGGATCTTTCACCAGCAGAATGGCAGCATACCCACCTGGTCCCGGATTTCCAGAGCACGCACCATCGGTATAAATGGTTACGCGCCGACGCCGCTTAGCTTTGTGCTCCATATCCCTTGTCACTCTACAACTTCCCTGCATTCCTTCCACTCACTAAAACCGGACTAAAATAGTCCGGTTTTTCTCCCGTCTTCACGATTCGTCGAAAGTCAACGAACGGGTGGACGAAGCAGTGTTGAAATTTTCCAAAAAAACGGAATATGCAATGCTGGCGCTGCAATACTTAGCGCGCCACAGAGATCGGTCAGTACCGGTGAAGGAGATTGCTGACTGTTACGGACTCTCGATGGAATTTCTCGCAAAGACGCTACGTCTTTTAGCTCATCACCACATCATCGATTCGCAGCAAGGGTTGCACGGTGGGTATCGACTCACCAGAGACTTGCAGGATCTCAGTGTTGCAACGATTCTGGAAATCACCGAAGGTGGATCGGCGATCATCGAATGTGAAAATGGCTATTGTGCGATCGCCCCGGTGTGCACCATCCGGGAGCCGATGCACCAACTCCAGCAAAAGATTGATCAATTGCTCCGGCAGACAACTTTGCAGGATATGTTCAACAACTCAGCAGTAGCAGAATGAAGGAAGCACCGGTTCATACAGTCATTACAGAAGCAGAGCAGGTCATTCTGAAGCCCGACGTTGAAGGAGCAGAAGAGGAAGATTGCATTGTGATCACCCGGAAAGCGCTGGAAGAGATTGAGCGAATCCGCCAGAACAACAATATTCCTCAGGAATACGGCCTCCGAATGGGCGTCAAAGCAGGAGGCTGCTCTGGATTTATGTATAGCCTGGGTTTTGATTCAGAACCCCGACCGGACGATGCTGTTTTCGATCTGGATGGTCTCCGGGTGTTTATCGATTCCAAAAGTCTGTTTTACCTGATGGGCGTTCGGCTGGACTTTATCGATGAACTGATGACTCGAGGTTTCACCTTTCAGAATCCCCGGGCAGTTCGAACGTGTGGATGTGGGAACTCTTTCTCGGCGTAGAAGTTCAACAAGCAGGTATCCTGACAACCAATGAGCGAAGATCTCAAAATCATAGAAGAAGTCACCGGCTCGGATTACAAGTACGGTTTCGTTAGTAACATCGAGGAAGAACTGGCACCGCCGGGCTTGAATGAAGAGATCATCCGATTCATTTCGCAAAAGAAAAATGAACCGGAATGGCTGCTGGAGTGGCGATTGAAAGCATTTCGAGCCTGGCAAAAGATGAAAGAGCCGAAGTGGGCGAACATTGATTATCCTCCGATCGACTTCCAGCGTCTCCACTACTATGC
>JALWUI010000135.1 GCA_027082775.1 Candidatus Kapaibacterium sp. | reverse complement strand
TCTCCAGACAGCACTATCCATTGGATATGCAGAACTGCCCTCCTTTTTTATCGGAGGACGGTTAACGATGCGGTATCGACGATTTGGATCGCTTCGCACCTGGCTGGATGGGAGCTGGTCGACGGCTGTCTTGTTTTCCATCGATACCATCTGGTCGCTGGCAGCCACAATCCAGAATTTTCCACATTTCCACCGTGCCCCCGCTTCTATAGCGGTCTATGAGGCGACGGCGAGTTTACGCTGGCGTCAGCCAGAGGCTTCAATGGAAGTAGGACTCCTGCTTCGGAGCTTTGCGGCACCTTCAGCATATGGGTTGTTTGAAACAGCGGCTATTGGCGTACCGTTCCGCATCGGATACCAGCTTTTTCCTGCGACAGCAGAATTTGGTATTGCAGTACCAGCGGGTAGTGCGATAGCAGAAATGGTAGTCAGTTATCAACCGAGCTTGGGAATGGTTGTGGAAGTTGCTGTTGAATACGTATGGGCACAGTGAGATTCTGGATTACGCTGGTATTCCCCGTAGCGTGCATTGCCCAGTATTTACCGCTGGTGCAGGATTACGGAATGCTGACAGATCCGGGATTTGCTGAATGGGTTGAGGAATTCGTGTCGCGCACCCGGAACCCGGTTAACCTCTACGAAGCTACGGAAGAGGATTTGTTGTTTTTACCGTGGATTTCCCCGGTGCTTGCCCGGCAGATTGTGCAGGAGGTAGAAGCGGGACATATCAGCGATATGGATGATCTCTGCCGGTTCTTTTCGGCTCCCTGGCAGTGCGAACTGTTTCAACAACTCTTTGTGTTGGAGCCACGACCGCCGTCCCGGCGTTTTTTCTATCGCCTGCGGTGGGGTGCCAGTTTTCCTCCGGGATCTCCCATTCATCGTGGCACGTTTCAGGGTGATTACACAACCTTTCTCCATCGAATGACAGGCACCATCAGGGGATGGCAGGGATTGCTCCAGTTTGCCAAGGATCCGGGCGAGCCATTGCGGTATGCAACGCTGCAGGGGGCTTTCTGGAAAGTTCGGGAGCAGTGGAAGATCATTGCAGGGGATTTTGGTGTACGGCTTGGCTTCGGAAATTTGCTGTGGTACGGTTTGGGAAATTGGAAAAGCGCTGATGTCATTAGCCCTGTCGTACGCTTTGCTGTTGGCATCTACCCATTTCGTTCCACGTTTGCCGGTATGCGGTTTCGCGGCGTTGCTGCGACGTATTTCACCCGCATGGATTCAAGCGTGCAACTCCATCTTCTGGGATGGGGATCATATCGACACCGAAGTGGAAGCGTTGATAGTCTTGGAATGATTACCTCAATCAATGTTGGTGAAACGTTCCGGACGCAGAGTGAGATCTGGGGACGACATAGTTTTCAGGAGTATGTTGCAGGAGTAGGGGTGGAATTACGGCATCCTGTCTGGCGTGTTGGCACGGCGGTAGGATACTTTGCCTATGATCGTCCCATCCGTTCCCAGTCCCGGTATAGTCCCCCGTATCAACAGTGGCTGGCAACCACTGTATTTGCGCAGTGGCGGAGTACTACTGCGACTGTTGGAGGCGAACTGACGCTGTTACCACAAGGACAGCAAGGGATTCGAGTAGGGTATCAACAACAACTCTCAAGCCGTCTGCGTTTAGCCGTAGCTGCCCGCTACTTTTCACCGGGATATCGATCTCCGTGGGGAACAAATTTTGGTCAATGGACGCCACCGGGAAACGAAATAGGAGTGTATACCGGGATCCAGATGCGGCTACGAAACGGTCTCTGGTACTTTTACAGTGACTTGTTCCAATCCCTTCAGCCACAAAGTGGCCATTTTTATCGGACTGCTGGTGTGGAAGTACGAATGGGCTGGCGGCAGCAGCGGAGGCGTTATCCCGTGTGGATCGAGCTGCGGGGGCAGCGGAAAGTTACGGATCGACGACAGTCAACAGCCTTTGCAATCCTTCCGCAGTACAATCTGCAAGCCATTTTGCAGTTTTGGGCAAACCTGGATCGCCGCACAGCGCTTTTGTCACGGATACAATTTATTACTTCGTTCGAGCACCAGCTTTCCGATCGACCGACTGGTTATGGGATAGCACTGGTCAATACGGGACGTTTTATGTTCCATTCCCTTCAGAATATGCAATTCGTTGTTCAGGTCTGTAGCTATGCTCTTTCTAACGCGGAGCTCTGGATCTGGGAACCAGGGGTACAAGCGCAGTGGAATCTTGCCCATCTTGCGCGGTATGGCATCGACGTGGTTGGAGTGGTGCGGTGGACGGCACTGGCTCAGCTCGGGATAGAGATCCGATGGAAGTACCGTCTTTCAAGAATGCCACAGTGCGGAGATCAGGCGATGCAATTCACGTGCTGGCAGGATGTGCAATGGTTGACAGTGCAGGTTACGACTCGCTGGTAACATCGGCAGGGAGCGAGAGGCGGATTGTCACATTATCGCCGGATTTTTCAATGTTGAGGGTTCCCTGGTGGAGCTGGATGATCAATCGGGCTAAGCGAAAGCTCATTTCTAAGGAAGAGAAAGATCGGGTGTTATTGCTTGTTCCTCTTTGAAGTTCCGCAATCGTTGCGTCGGAGATTGCAGTCGCGTCATTTTCAATACGTACCACTACGGTGGAAGAAGAAGGGGTTTCAGCAGAAATCCGCAAGGTGCTCTGAGGACGGGCGTTTTCTACCATCGGCAGTATCAGGCTATGGAGCATTTGCAGTAGCTTTCCACAGTCTGCGTAAAGGGACAGGGAGAAAAGCTCCGTACGGAGTTGAATATTCTTCTTGCTAATGAGCGGATCGAGCAAATTCAGTACGTTCTGGAGCAATTGTTCCAGGTCGCATTGCTTTTTGATCAACTGACCAGCGCTGAAGTGCGACATAAAGGTTAGTTCGTCAATGATAGGCAGGATGTTGGTGATAGAATTTTCGATAAGCTGGGCAAATTCTCTGACCGTTTCTGGATTCCCGCTTTCGTCTGTTTGAAGAATTCTGGCTAATCCACGAATTCCGCTCAGCGGGGAGCGGAGGTCGTGCGAGAGCAGGCGAAGCATCTGATTTTTCTCATCGTTCAATTCCGCTAAGAAGCGATTTGCACGTTCCAATTCTTCCTGGGTTCGCCGCAGTTCATCCTGTAAAAATTTTAACTGAGCTAAATTCCGAACTTTGTAGGCAAGGATTTCCTCGTCATAAGGTTTGGTGACGTAATCTACAGCTCCTAAGGCTAAGCCCTTTTTGATTGCTTCTTCCTGATTCAGAGCTGAGAGGAAGAGAAAAGGAAGAGTATCCCGGTGAGGGATCTGGCGGGTCTGGCGCAGAACTTCAAACCCATCCATTCGAGGTAAGAGCACATCGCAGATAACGACGGAGAAATCCTGAGCTCGAAGTTTTTCCAGTGCTTCGACTCCATCGCTGGCTTCGGCTATCTTTACGCCGGGCAGTTGATCCTGTAAGTCCAGCTTAAGAAGCTCCATATTGTCCGGCAAATCTTCGATGATCAACAAATGGATGTGAGAAAAATCAGAGGATTTTGAAGGTTGCTGCGAAGTATTAGGCAACATTTTCTACTTTCTCCACTGTTGTTAAAATTTTCTCTTTCCATGCAAGTTTCTGTGGCAACAGGAGGCGGAACGTGCTTCCTTTGCCCAATTCCGAAGAGAGGAGACGAAGATCACCGTGCATTTCCATAGCAAACTGTTTTGCGATCGCTAATCCCAGCCCGATGCCACCAAAGGTGGAGGCGGAATCAGCCGTTTTGCGCTGGTGAAAAGGCTCAAAAATAGAGGGTTGATCATCCTTGGCGATGCCACGTCCGGTATCCTGGACGTCGATTGCCAGATAAGGGAGTTCGCGTTCGATGGTGTTCGATACCCGGATCGTAATGGCGCCCTGGTCCGTAAAACGGATTGCATTGCTTAAGAGATTTTTCAGGATTTGATCGATCATTTGAGCATTGCCGTAAACAGTTAAATCCTGAGAGTGAATCTGTAATTGCAGTTGCACTCCTTTGTGGAGGATAGGGCGGAACTCTTCGACCAGTTGAGGCAGCAGATTGGACAGATCGACTTTGGTAATAAGGCTTTCTGTTTTTTGCGTTTCCATCCGGGCATACTGCAGGATGGAGTTGATGTGTGCCAATAAAGTTTCTGCATTGCGGTAAATAGCGTCCAGGGCTTTCAGAGCATCAGGGGATGTGATCTGGTGTTTACGAAGCAGTCGGCGGGTAAAGCCCAGGATAATGTTCAAGGGGGTGCGTAGCTCGTGGGTTACTTTTGCCAGGAAATTCATTTTGGCTTCATTCGCTGCTTCTGCCCGCTGCTTTGCCTGTTCTAATTCCTGAATAACCAGCTCCAACTCCTGGGTTTTTGCAACTAATGCGGCGGTTCGATGGGCAACTTCTTTTTCTAACCATTGATTGAGTTGTGCAACCCGGTAGTTGCGATACCACAGAATACCGCTGGTGAGCAGTGTTAGCAATATAGCGATACCAAGATAGAACCAGTGAGTTTGCCACCAGGGAGGTGCAATGGTGAACTCAAACGTTGCGGGATGCTTTGACCACTGTCCATACAGATAGCCTGCTCGAACCTTGAAGATGTAGGTACCTGGCGGCAGTTGCGAGTAGAGAACCGAGCGTTTTGCAGTAGGAGCACTCCAGGCTGTGTCAAATCCCGCCAGCATATAAGAGTAGCGAATCGCTTTGGGATTATGCAGGCTGATGCCTGCATATTCGAAGAGGAGGTAATTGTAGTCATATGGAATGGTACTGCCGCTGGAAATGGTACTGTCCAACGCCATAATCTTGACACGCTTGATAACGATGTCAGGAACGAAAGTCTGGGATTCTGCTTCGGTAAGACGGTATGAATACGCTCCATCTACACTGCCCATCCAGATGTTTCCGTAGCGATCCCGGCTGATGGCACCGGTGTTAATTTCAATCGCTGGGAAACCTTCATCAGGACCGTACGGATAGAATTGGTGATTGATGAAGGAAAATCGGGAGAAACCCCGGTTAGTTCCAATCCAGAGATTCTGACTTCGGGTATCGACAAACAGAGCAGTGATCACATCGGAAACGAATTGCGCTGAACTTTCCAGACGTCGCAGTTGCTTTTCGGGAGAAATTTGCAATATACCCTGACCGTTCGTGCCAATCCAGATTGTATGGGTGGGATCTACTGCTAATACGGTTGGATAGAGGGTTGTGAGATCAAATGGGAAACGGCGAAATTGATCATGGATTAACTGGAGCACTGTCTTGTCGGTAAGGATCAACACGCCATAGTAGGGATCCAGCAAGAGTCCACGGACCATTCCAGCACTTTCGGGAATGGTGTGCCATTGTTGGCGTTGTCCGGATGGGGAGTACACCAGCAGTTTGTTGGTGCGATCTAAGAGCCAGAAATTTCCCAGGGTATCAATGGCAGCAGCTTGCAGTTGGGCAATAGCTGCTCGGAATTGAAGGTGAATGCCGGAGTGACGGAGCATATACACTTTGCCACGAGCAGAAATGCCCCAGCATTGTCCGGAAGAATCTTGCAGCAGTACAGTAATAAGATCAGCAGTGGTATCCTCCGGTGAGTATACGGTGACGTTCAGGGGACGGCCCGGAAGCGATGGATACCGGATTTGCGCTAAGCCATTGTCTGTCGCAATCCAGAGGAATCGCTGATGGTCGTCAATGACTGCTAATACGTTGTTGCTGGGCAGGCGGTTTTTGGCAGTATATCGAGTAATGATAGCGGGTCGAAAGAGCACGATGCCACCCCCGAACGTTCCAACCCAGATTTGCCCTTCCCGATCCTGGGTTAGTGCTAAGACATCCAGGTTGGGAATGCCTTCATTTTTGCCATACCGATGCAGGTATTGCCCCCCACGAAGCTGGGCAACACCACCACCGTAAGTGCCGATCCAGAGGGTACCGGAAGGGTCAAACAAGAGACGGGTAATGAACGGAGCAATTCGATATCCTTGTTTG
The DNA here is from genome assembly GCA_027082775.1 of Candidatus Kapaibacterium sp. GTDB lineage: Bacteria > Bacteroidota > Ignavibacteria > Kapaibacteriales > WFXC01 > WFXC01. The sequence continues at coordinate 9,794 of JALWUI010000135.1, read as the reverse complement.
CGAGAAAAGTACTGCCAGGGAGATTTACCCCGCAGTTTGCGGGCTTCGGAGTAGCTGGCAATACCACCATTACGGGTTCCAATCCAGATCCGTCCCTGATTATCTTCTGCCAGGCATCGAATCCAGTTGTCTGGCAACCCCTTGACACGGTCTAAGTATTCCCATTGAGTGGAAGTAAACAGAGCAGATGCCGATGGAACAATGGCTAATCCATGTTCCGTTCCGATCCAGATTCGTTGCCGGCTATCTTCCAGAACGGCGAATACAGCGTTGCCCGGTAGTCCATCCTTGGTGGTCAGGTGTAAAGTTTGTTCCCCAAGGATGAAAACGCCATTGCCGAGGGTGCCCACCCATAGCTGATTATGGCTATCTTCGTAGAGCGAAACAATGGGAGCATTGGGAGTGTTTGGCAGTGGGATGATCTGAAAGGCATTGTTGTGCCAGAGAGTGAGTTTCCCGTTGCTGTGTCCAACCCATATTCGGTTGTGACTGTCGACGAACAAAGCCGAGATTTCATTAGAGGCTAAGCCATTTCGTACGGTGAAGGTCTGAATTTCGTAGCCATCGTATCGTGCCAGCCCGCGAATGGTTCCAATCAGGATTCTTCCATCGTGATCAGTTGCCAGAGCAGTGATATACGCTGAGGGTAAAGCAGCATTTTCTGGAAATAGGTGAGGCTCCAATGTAGTACCCGACAGAGGACGCCAAAGGAGAACGAAAACGGCCATAATGGTAGTCGTCGGGCACCAGAAGTTTTGTCGCTTCATTTTTTTTTATCTCAGTGTTCCGTTTCCGTGTGCTTTTTCCCTGCCGCTGTGTCCCACACCCCCTGTTTGTTAAACAAATTACGAAAGTTTCGTAAATTCATTGTTTGTTGAGCAGGAAGGATGAAATGCAGCCTGTTGTGGTGGTAACAGGCGCCAGCTCAGGCATTGGCGCAGCGTTAGTTCGGTTGTTAGCAGCAACCAGACGGTATCAGGTAGTGGCAACGACGCGGCAGGCTTCGTTTGCAAGGATGGTTGAGTTGTTCCGGACGACACCGCAGGTTACCTGCTATTCTCTGGATGTTGATCAATTTGATACGCATACCGAGGTAATAAGAACAATCCAGCAGCGCTTTGGACGCATCGATGTGCTGGTCAACAATGCGGCTATTTCGTATCGAGCAGTGGTGGAAGATATGTCGCCAGAGGAAGAGTATCAGCAGTTTGCGGTAAATTATTTTGGTCCGATGAACTTGATTCGAGCAGTGCTTCCTTTGATGCGATCGCAGCGATCAGGCAAGATTATCAATGTGTCCTCGGTCGGAGGAATGATGGCGATGCCGACAATGTCTCCTTACAGTGCATCGAAATTTGCACTGGAGGGCGCCAGCGAGGCTTTGTGGTATGAGGTGCGTCCGTGGAACATTTTTGTCACGCTGGTACAACCTGGCTTTGTACGCTCCGAAGCTTTTCGCAAGGTGCTATTGCCCCAAAAAGCAAAGCAGAAAGCCCAGCAGCCATACCGATGGGAATATCAAGCAATGCAACGATTTATTGATCGCCTGATGGGGCGAGCACTGGCAACACCGCACTCAGTTGCTCGGGTTATCTATCGCGTTATTCGGGCTCGTAAGCCACCGCTGCGGGTGCCGGCGACACCCGATGCGTGGTTTTTCATCCTGTTTCGCCGCCTGCTGCCCCGCCGATTGTACCACTGGATTTTGTATCATCAATTGCCGCAATGGCATCGACAATGATGGAGCGATTTTCGCAATGGCTGACGCCTGATCGGAGCGATTTCCTGTTGCGGTTGTTGTGTAGCTTGATTTTGCTTGGCGTTGGTGCTGAACATCTCTTTGCCGACGACTTGCTCCAGCGCTTAATGCCGCTATGGGTACCGGCGAAACGACTGGTTTCCATAGCTTGCGGAATCATTTTGATTTCCGGAGGAGCAATGGTCTTGATTGGATATCAATTACGAAAGGCGGCCGTTCTCCTGGGCGCTTTCCTGATCGTGGTAACGGTTACGGTGCATCTGCCAGCGATCCTGATCACACTCTCGTTCGTGACCCCGGAGAGTTACTGGTTATGGACTGTACTGCAGCGAAGCAATTTTGCGAAAAATCTCTGCCTCTTGGGCGTGTGTTTTTATCTGTACAACTACACACCGGGGAAGTATAGCTGGACTTTCTGGCGGCAAAGCAGGCAGCGCCAGGGGGAAGATTAAGTATCCGGATGAAAGTACCGGTAAATGCGTTCTGCCTGACGTTTGCCTACCACGCGTTGCAGATCATCCTGCGAAGCGTTCTGAATATTCGCAATAGAACCAAATGCCTGGAGCAGTTTCTGTGCAGTGCGTGGCCCAACGCCAGCAATATCCAGCAGTTCCGAGGTGAAAATCCGGCGGTTGCGAATGGTTCGGTGAAACTGAACAGCAAACCGATGGGCTTCGTTGCGGATTTGTTGCAGCAGCCGTAAACTGCTGGAGGTTCGAGGCAGCAGCAGACTTTCCGATTGATTCGGAAGGAAGATTTCTTCCAGTCGCTTTGCCAGTCCAATGGTGGGAATGGTAAGCTGCAATGCTTGCAGACTGTCCAGCGCTGCGTGCAATTGCCCTTTTCCTCCATCGATCACAATGAGGTCTGGTAATGGCTGGTTTTCTTCCAGCAGACGGCGGTATCGCCGGTACACTACCTCTCGCATCGCCTGATAGTCATCAGCAGGTTGAGCAGTTTGAATGTGATATTTGCGATACTCTGCTTTGCGCGGTTTGCCGTTAACGAAGACAATCAGGGCAGAAACAAAGTCGCTGCCCTGCAGATGCGAATTATCGAAGCATTCGATGCGCCGGGGTGGCGTGGGAAGCCGGAGGTCGCGCTGGAGGGAAAGCAATACGTCAGGAACGCGGTGCAGTTGCTTCAGTTTGTGGAGTTCTATTTCCTGCAACAGATACGCTGCGTTGGTCTGCGCCATCTGGATCAGCGCAAATTTGTCACCTCGCTTTGGCACAAAGAGCCGAACTCGTCGAGATGCCCGTTCCTTGAGCCAGGATTCCAGGACTGCAAGGTCGGTTGGTTCAGCCGGCAGGAAAATTTCGTCCGGGATTTCTTCGGCGTTGAGATAAAACTGTTCAAAAGCTGCCTGAATGAGATCGCCAGCGGAATGGTACTGGCTGTTTTCCAGCAAGAATTGATGACGATGGATCAGCCGTCCGTCCCGAATTTTTAAAATGGCCGCCGCTGCTAGGGTGTCGCTCTGGGCAATGCCCCAGACATCCCGGTCGATTGGTTCGGTGGTCACAATCGTTTGTCGCTCTGCGTATTTCATCAGCAACTGGTACCGATCGCGCCAGCGGGCAGCTTCCTCGAAACGTTGTTCGCGTGCTAACCGTTCGATAAGTTCTTTCATTTCTTGTGCTACCGTGTCGATGCGTCCTTTAAGAACCTGGATGATCTGCTGAATCATTCCCTGATATTCTTCGGCTGAGACCAGTCCTTCACAGGGACCATCACAGCGCTGAATCTGATAGTCCAGGCAGACTCTGTATTTACCTTGCTGGATAGTCTCTTCTCGAAGTGGCAGTTTGCAACTCCGGAATGGGAAAATCATTCGCAACGTTTTTAACAAAGATCGCAGTTGACGGGCATCGGTGTAAGGACCAAAATATCGGCTACCGTCGCGGACAATGGTGCGGGTTGCAAAGACGCGAGGAAAAGGCTCATTGGTGATGCGGATGTAGGGATATGATTTATCATCGCGCAACTGGATGTTGTACCGGGGACGGTGCTTTTTGATTAAGGAATTCTCCAGAATCAACGCTTCCATTTCCGAGTTGGTCACGATATATTCGATGTCTGCTACTTTGCGGACCAGCGCTTCCGTTTTGGCATCCCGCGGTCGGTGGCTCTGGAAATACGATCGAACCCGCTGGCGGAGGTTGCGAGCCTTGCCGATGTAGAGAATGGAGCCATCATCGGCTTTAAAAAGATAAACACCCGGATCAGTCGGTAAAACAGCAATTTTTTGCTTTATTTTCTCATTCATTGCCTGCTTATCATTGTGCTGTGGGTGATGCAGTAAGACGAACGAACATTAGGACTCCGGGTAGGCAGTAGTCGTTGAGGAGGATTGTGATCTGGCAGTAAGGAGCCAGTGGTAAACAAAACCTTCAGCCAGGATGCGGAAGGGAAAGAAAAGAAACAGCAACGCCAATGTCAGCAGGAGAGCGATTCCCTGATTTGCAATTTCTTCAACCGTTGCAAATTCGAATATTGCGCTGATAAGGATAGCCAGCGCAATTACGACCACGAAGCTGAGCACTATTCCAATTCCGGCAAGAGCGAGATAGAAAAGCAGAAGTCTCCAGCGAATGCCACGGGTAAGAAATCGGCTGCTACTGAGGGCAGCGATAGGATCCAGCTGATAGTCGACGACCAGCCATAGAGTCATACAAAACATCAATCCCCAGATAATTCCCGGAATGATGAATAGCATCAGTCCGAAATAGACGATGAGCGTTTGCAGCAGCCACGCAATGCCAAATTTCATCATCAGGGAGAAGCGGAAGTCTTGGGCAAAAGTTGCTCTGGACAACGGGAGACCACGTACTGCAGAAAGCGCAATGCGGTATTGGAGAACCGTTGTAACAACAAAGCTGCCCAACAGGAACAGTTCAATAGCGATGAGCACCAAAATGTCAGCTGGATGTTCTGCAATGCCACGGAAAGAAATGCGGGGGAGATGCAAGGAATCCCGGATCATAAAAGTGTCCGGAGTAAAAGCAGGATCAGCAAGGGGAAGGAGGAGCCTCAGAAGTTCCAGAATGGCAAACGCAACAAGGGAGAAAGCGCAGAGGACTCCGATAATTGCCCAGCCAGGCGCTCGGAATAGATTGGAGAAAGCAAAGTGTAGAGCAGCGGCGATAGGGATGTCTGGGGAATCAGTATGTGCTTCTTTGCGCCAGAAACCGATAGGGATCAGAGGCATTAGCTTTTCCGCATTGATTTTTCCGAGGATTGTCGCATTTCCGCTGCCAGCCGCCGGAGTTGAACAAAGAAAACTCCCATCAAAATCAGCAGGAAAATGATAGTAGCCAGCGAGAGCCACGGCGGGGTATACTCAACAGCCATACTGAAGAAAATTTCGACCTCGATAACCAGCAGTGTCAGGGATATCCAGAAACCCAGTGCTGCCAGCAACTCGAAATATCGGTTAATCCAGAAAGCCCATTGATCTCTGGGGAAGCGCTGGAGCTCAACAAAGAAAGCGGGAAGGCTCAGGAAATAAGGGTATCGTTCCAGCAGCACAAATCGCCATCGGATGAGGGCTAAAAAGAGAAGGGGAACGATGGAGAAACTGGCGGCGATAATCCAGATAATAGACTTCCCTCCATAGGAGGTCGGATGTCCCTGAAAGTCGAAGTGTTGCGGTATGGTCGCAGGAAGAAGGGTGGCAGCACGAAAGGCAGCGAGCCAGAGCAGAACGACAGTGACAGCAATAAAAGCAACATACATTCTCCCTTTCCGGGAAAGCGGTGCTGGCGGAATGGAGTGCTGTGCACACATCAGTTTTACTGCTTCATTTTGTCCATCTGCGAATTTACAGGGTTTGGTGAAGACAAAAGGTATCCCCAATTTTCGCTCCCTACATTATTTGGCAGGGTCATTCGTGTTTTTGCCATCGCAACAGCAACGAAAGGAAGCCGCTGAATGCCGCAGCAGTGGGTTCAAGAGCAGACGGATACCGACCTGGAGATTCAACGATTGCTGAAACAATCGTCACAGCTTCCCCGGCACATTGCCATTATTATGGATGGCAACGGTCGATGGGCGCAGGAGCGGGGACTCCCCCGGTACGAAGGACACCGCGAAGGGATCAACAGCGTGCGGGATATTGTCAAAGCATCCGCAACCTTAGGCATTCAGTACCTGACGCTGTACGCTTTTTCAATGGAGAACTGGAAGCGTCCAAAGCAGGAAATTTCTGTCTTGATGGAATTGCTGCAGTACTATCTGAAAGTTGAAACGCCCGAACTGAAAGCAAATAATGTGCGATTGCAGGCGATTGGTAAACTCAATGCATTGCCGAAGCGGGTGTATCGACAATTACTTCGCTCCATTAACGAAACGGCGGATAATACTGGATTGACATTGACCCTGGCGCTGAGCTACAGCGGTCGATGGGATCTGGTGCGGGCAATGCAGCTTATTGCCCTGGATATTCGGCGAGGAAAATTATCACCAGAGGATATTACCGAAGAGCTGGTGTCTTCCTATCTGTTGACTGCGGATTTGCCGGATCCAGATCTGGTCATTCGTACCAGCGGCGAAATGCGGCTGAGTAATTTTTTGCTGTGGGAAACGGCATATTCAGAAATTTACATTACCCACAAGTATTGGCCCGACTTTCGACGCAATGATTTGTACCAGGCGCTGGTGGATTATTTGCGACGGGAGCGGCGGTTCGGGCTGACCTCGGAGCAGATCCGTCAGCAGCGGCAGCAGTTTGACAATGTGGAATACCTTTTGCGGCACGATGAATCTTAAGTGGCTGCTGCTTCTCCTCTGGCTTTGTTACGCCGGGCTGCCGGTGGCTGCTCAGCAGCCACAACCGGTGACAATCCTGGGCATCGATGTTGAAGGGAACGTTTATACCAATCCGCAAACGATTTTAGCCATTAGCCAGTTGCAACCCGGTCAGCAAATTTCTCCAAACTCGGATGAGTTGCGCCGCGCTATTGCGAATTTGTGGCAGCGACGTCAGTTTGAGGACATCGATATTGTCGTTACCCGGCAAACGCCGGCAGGGGTGTTTTTGACGATTCGAGTGAAGGAAGCACCACGGCTGGATAGTATTCACATTGAGGGGAACGAAGAATTTTCAAAAGAAGATCTGCTGACAGCTATTGGGAAAACGCGAGGCGATATCATCCGGTCTTACGATTTGTACCGGATTCGCAAAGCAATTCTGGCAAAGTATAAAGAGGAGGGAATGCCCTTTACCCGCGTGCAGGTCGAACGTTCCGAGCCAGATGATTCGCTGTTCGTCGTTGTCAGTGTAAAAATCACTGAAGGGATTGAGTTTAGCGTTCGCTCTATTACGATCGAGGGTAACAGGGCATTTTCGGATGAAGAGTTGATCGATCAGTTTGAAGAGACCCATTCCAAAGAATGGTGGCAATTCTGGCGATCGGATGAGTTTGTGCAGGAAGAGTATGAGAAAGATAAAGAGCTATTGCTCAAGTTCTATCAGCGCAATGGTTTTATTGATGCCCAGATCCTGCGCGATACCGTGGTGTTTGATCCGGACAACGAGGCAGTGGATATTACGATCTGGGTTGACGAGGGACACCAGTATTACATTCGGCATATCGCCTTTGATGGAAATCTCGTATGGGGGGATTCAACGCTGTTGCGGCGGCTGGATCTGCATCCCGGCGAGATCTTCAATCAGGAGAAGTTCGACAAAAACTTGCAGGCGGATCCGGAGTATTCGGTGGCTTCGCTCTATCTGGATAATGGCTATCTGGGCGTACAATTGCTCCCGGACGTCGTAAAGGTTGGACGCGACTCGGTGGATATTACGGTGAAAATCCGGGAAGGAAAACCATTCCGCATCCGGCGAATTGATATAGTGGGCAATACCAAGACGTATGACAAGGTCATCCGCCGGGAGCTTTTTACCCGTCCCGGTGATGTTTTCAACCGGTCAAAGCTGATTCAGAGCATTCGAGCATTGCACCGGCTGAATTACTTTAATCCTGAGAGTCTACGCCCGGAAATTCATCCAGTGGATAAAACTTCTGTGGACATTACGTATGTCGTTGAAGAGCGCTCCAGTGACACGTTCAATGCGGCTATTGGTCTGGCACCCGGCATTGGCATTACTGGTTCGATTGGCATCTCGCTGAATAACTTTTCCCTCAAAGAACCCCTGAAAGGGGGTGCAGGACAAATTTTTAATTTTACCTGGGAGTTTGGCGGTACCAATAGTTTACGGACTTTCGTGCTGGGATTTACTGAGCCCTGGCTCTTTGACGAACCTACGACTGTCGGCTTCAATCTGTTCGATACCCGCCAGCGATATGGATTTGATTTTCGGCAGACGGGCGTTTCGATCAATGTGGGACGGCGCTTTCGCACGCCGGATCCCTTCTTCCGGGGAGACTGGATGGTGCGCTTCCGGCGGAATGAGTCCAGAGGAGAATTTGCAGGTTTCCGTTCAGGAGTAACGACCGAGTTTACGGTTCGGCAAACGCTGTCGCGGATCAGTTATGACAATCCATTCTTCCCGACTATTGGCTCCCGATTTGCTTTTACCACGCAGTATGCTATGGGGGCGCTGGGATTGGGGAATACGGACTACCTGAAGAATGAGCTGCGACTCGATATGTATACCCCTGTGTTGCGTATCAAGGGACAGAGCCGTCTGGTGCTGTATCTGGGTGCACAATTGGGATACATAACGGGCTTGCGAACGGATACCACCATCCCGCCTATCGAGTATTACTTTATGGGCGGTAGCGGATTGTCAGGGTTTTCGATCACCCCTTTGCGGGGATATGATGATCGTTCGATCGGTCCTCGCGACGACGTGGGACGCATCTTAGGAGGGCAGGTGCTCAGTAAGTATGTGGCAGAATTGCGATTTGCTGTCACGCTCAACCCGATGCCGATCTACCTGCTTGCCTTTGCTGAAGCCGGAAATGTATGGCGCTCTTTGAAAGAAACAGATCCGTTCGACTTGAAGCGAGCAGCCGGTGTGGGAATCCGTTTGTTGATCAATCCCATTGGGTTGATGGGGTTTGATTGGGGTTACGGCTTTGATCCACCCAGTGGAACCGTTGGCGCTCGCTCTGGCTGGAAATTCCATTTTCAGTTCGGGCGCTAAATTTTTCCACTGTTCGTTTCTGCTGCGGATAAAAAGTAGGGTTGAATCAATTGTGGGAGTTGATGCGATGCGTGTCCGAGTTTTCTCTGGTATAATCATTGCCTTCTTTTGTGCCGTTTCTTTGCAGGCGCAGGTGAAAATTGGTGTTGTGGATTCTGAAGTGATTTTGCAGCAATTGGATGAAGCAAAAAAAGCAGATCAAATTTTGAAAGAGCTGGAGAAAAAATATCGAGATTCGCTGCAAAAAATTGAGCAACAGTATATTGCAGAGATGCAGAAATACGAAAAGCAGAAGGGAATGATGACGGAGCAGGCGCGACAGCAAATGGAGCAACGGATTCTGGCGCTGCGCGAGCAGTATCTGGCTTTTCAACAGGAGAAATTTGGGGTCACTGGCGAAATTGCGCAAAAGCAGCAGGAACTGCTGCAGCCCATTCGGGAAAAGATTCTGAAAGCGATCGAAGCCGTAGCGAAAGCAGAAAAAGTGAATTTTGTTTTTGACAAAGCGGCACCGGCTTTGTTGTATTTTGAGAGCAAGTACAACCTGACTTATAAGGTGCTGGATTACTTGCAACGGTCGAAGTAAGAGCGGTGGTGTTGTGGACAGACAGCAAATAGACATTCAGCGACTTCGGTGGTGGGGGCAATGGTTGGTGCTTTTTGCCCTTAGCATTGCTTCTCTGTGGGCACAGAAAGTGGGATATGTTGCCACCGATTTGATCCGCCAGCGGTTTCCGGAAGCGCAGAAAGTAGATCAGCGGATTATGCAAATTGCAAAGGAGTGGAAACATCAGATTGAGCGACAGCGGCAGGAAATCCGGTCGCTGGAAGAGGAGATTCAAAAAAATCGGTTGATCTGGAGCGCTGCCGAACGCAAGCAGAAAGAACAGGAGCTGGCGAAGAAGAAGCAGGCGCTGGAGC
>JALWUI010000134.1 GCA_027082775.1 Candidatus Kapaibacterium sp. | reverse complement strand
ATGTTTCTCGATCACGGTTGCGCCCAGCGCGACTGCTGCAATAGGAATCTCAATCCCTTCAGTGTGATCCGAATAGCCAACGGCAACCTGAAAAGCGTTCCGGATCGTCACCATCGCCCGGAGGTTGACATCTTCCATCGGCGTTGGATATTCCGTGTTGCAGTGGAGTACGGTAATATCTTCCCGCTTTGTTCCATTCGCCATCAGAACATCTAATGCATCCTCAATCTCTCCCAGGTCTGCCATACCAGTTGAGAGAATCACTTTCGCTTTGTAGCTGCCAATTTCCCGAAGCAGTGGGTAATTGGTAATCTCTCCCGATGGAATCTTGATGATCGGTAGTTGCAGCTCCCGGTACAAAAAACGGGCACTGGGAATATCAAAAGGTGTCGATAAAAACAGAATACCCCGCTGCTGACAATATTCTTTCAATGCCTGAAATGCTTCAAACGGAAGGGTTAATCGACGAATCATTTCCAATTGGGACTCCTCCGGATCCGTGGTTTGCAACTGATAGGCTGCCTTTGGTGCCTGTGTACTGACAAGTTCTTCGGGAACAAAAGTCTGAAATTTCACTGCATCAGCTCCCGCCTCAACGGCAACATCCACCAACTGTTTAGCTAATTCTAACTGTCCATTATGATTGACCCCGGCTTCCGCAATAACAAATACACGTTCCCCCATTTGACCTTGCCGCTATTGCTTTTCTACACCATCCATATTATTTCCAGATGCACACGCTATAAACCGAAACGAAGAAGTGCTTCTTCGTAGCCGTGCTACGCGTACCACTATTCCTACAACAATCCTTCTTTCCGCAACAATTCTTGCAATCGTTCATCTTCCTTTGCTAACTGCCGCACTACCGTCAACAACCGCCGCAACCGTTCCGGCTTGACTTCCCGCTCCAACTCCTCGATTGTCTGACGTCTCGCCTCAGCAATGATCGTCCGGCGATCCCAATAGGCAAATCCAATTACAACAGCAACCAAAGTCGTGAAAATCCCGCTGAGAATCCACAGGAATTGGGTCAAATTCTCAAACCGCCGATTGATATCCTCAAATCGGTGGTTGATATCCTCGAACCGTTTATTGATATCTTCGAACCGTTTATTGATATCCTCGAACCGTTTATCAATCAACTCGAATTGCTTTTCGATCAACTCGAATCGCTTTTCGATCTGTTGAAACCGTTCATCGAATACCGCCTGCTGCTTGCGAATTTCTATCAACTGCTGGTAAATCATCTCGTTGGTAACCCGATGCTGCGCCAATCCTCCCACAACTCCTCCCATCCATATCCCGACGAATACCACTGCTGTTCGCACTATACCGAGATATGTGCTGGAGAATGCCTCGGAAGTAATCGATGGTTTCAACGCTGCTGTTCTCATTACGCCGAGATATGCACTCCATCTGAACCAAAACCACCTCATTTCCAGCATATATCCCACCTTGTCATTTTCATCGATCATCATCGCAGCAACCCTCCTCTCCACATTGATAGGCCCCGATGCATCTTCACCATCGCTCGAAGAGTGTAACGAACGCCTCTGCGGCACTGAATCCACTTTCGCTCCCCCGGAGTACTGCTAACGCTCGAATTGCTTCCTCACTGCGAGGAAAGGGATGTACTCCAAGTTCAGAGCGATAGATTTTCATAATCTCAATTTTGCGATCCAGAAACGGTGTAATGTCGACATAGTAGTTAGGCGTAAACGGGAGCGTTCCAGAGAGTGCAAAATTTGTCTCACTCAGCACCTCCATCATTCGAACTGCCCGGAGTGTCGGCAAACGAAATACTTTTGTGGCGGAATGAAGTGCTTCAACGATGATTCGATGATCACTATGTGCATCACCATAAAAAGGAACGTAGAGTATGTCAGGTCTTATCTGGTGTAGTACATCGCTGACTTTTGCTATGATCTCACCACGTGGAATCTGATCCAACTGTGTTGTTGGATACCCTAAGGACCACACCTGCTGAAAACCATACCTTGTTGCAACCCGTTCGATCTCCCGATCTCGCGTATGTTCCATTGCAGCATACTGCGGGATTCCCTTTACGGTTGTGACGATTACCCAATGCAGGACATCTCCATCCTGCTGGTGCCGAAGCAGGGTACCACCAGCACCTAAGGTTTCGTCATCAGGATGCACGGCGATGACGGCTATGGTCATTTCCCCCATCTCTGAGCTTCAAATCGAACTCCTCCCAATTCAACGTAAGCCCCTGGATATCCCGGATAAGCGCAGGCTCGCACCCGACGCCGGATCTCTTCAGGCGGCATATCCGGTGTTACCCGACACAACTCTTCAAGATCCCGCCGACGATAGGGACGTCTCTGCCATTGTTCATCACCTATCGGGAAAGGTTCTCCTCGCAGCATATAAGGAAACAGCTTGGTAAAAGCGTGATAAATATAAGCGTAACATCGTTGTGTAAGGGTGTAAACGGTATCGTTCGGAAATACGGGAAATCTCTCCACCAAAATAATAGGTCCCGTATCAACTTTTTCCGCCATATAATGTGCCGTAATACCATACTCAACCTCCTCATTATACAGGGCAAAGTTTGTACACCCTATGCCCGGATACCGCGGATCTCCAGGATGAAAATTCACGTGAGCAATCTTTACTTCCTGTAAAAGCGCTGCTGGAATAATCCATGGAGAAAGATAAGAAACCAAATAGTCATAACTTTGAGGTTCCGACAATGGAAATGGATCTGTTGCAGAGCCAATAAAGCTATCTACTGTCTGAAAATGTAATTCTAAAAGCTGCAATGCTTCCTGCATAAATGGACGATCCTTAGCAAAAAAGGCAATACGATATTTCAACTTGTTATCTGTCAACTTCTCACCCCACTCGGTATATTCACAATCCGTTCTGCCAGCCATTCCGCGGTCGAAAGGTCGCCGCGTGGAGCACTCCGATACATCGGCAAATGGTGCAAAAGGGTCCACACGGGACGGGTCATCACTCCCTGCGCATTGGTGAATTCCAGGAAAGCATCGCGCGCAGCATAATTTTCCAGCACAATGGCATTGAGCCAGTAGTTTGAACGTGCGCCGTCCGGCTCGGTGATAAATGGAATATCTCTTTGACGAAAGAACTCTGCATAAGCTGCTGCCGTTTGCCTTTTGTTGTCAACAAATGCATCCAGTTGCTCCATCTGAGCAACCCCGATCGCTGCGTTGACATTGGGCATTCGGTAATTATATCCCACTGCATCGTGCTCATACTTCCACGGATGGGGTTTCTTCGCTGTCGTGCTCAAATGGTATGCCTGTTCCGCAATGGATGAATCATCAGTCAGCACCATCCCCCCGCCGCCGGTCGTAATAATCTTGTTCCCGTTAAAGCTCAGAATCCCTGCTACACCGAAAGTTCCCGGATGCTTGCCGCGATACCAGCTTCCCAGTGCCTCAGCAGCATCCTCAACAACAGGCAAATGAAAGCGCTCAGCAACCCCCAGAATTGCATCAATGCGGCACGGATGACCAAACACGTGTACCGGTACAACAGCAGCTATACGCCGACCTGTTTGGCGATTTATCAATTGCTTTGTCGCTGGATGAAGTGTTGCATGCTCCTCGAGCCATTCCTGCAATTTCTGCGGTGACATTCCCAGAGTATCTCGCTCCACGTCTACAAAAGCGGGAACGGCACCACAATGAGCGATGGCATTCGCAGTGCCAACAAACGTCAATGGTTGCGTAACGACCTCATCTCCCGGCTGGACACCAACAACTTTCAGTGCCAGATGCAATGCTGCTGTTCCATTGACTGTCGCCACAGCATAACGGGCGCCAGTGTACTCGGCAACTTTCTTCTCAAACCGTTTCACAAACTCTCCGACATACGATACAAAAGTCGAATCGATGCACTCAACAAGATACTCTTTTTCCCTGCCCGTAAAGACAGGACTGTGGAGCACGACCGGGTTGGTGGAATAAAGTTTTTTTACAAACCTAACAAAATCTTTATACCACATATTCCTCAGCCCGATAAAAGGGCAAATGCTGGTTTTCCTTGAACCACTTTATGGTTTTGCTTAACCCCTATTGTAAAGTATGTTCTGGAATCCACCCCGTTAACTGTCGCAACAAACCAGGATCCCCACACAACCTTGCAACTTCACTTTTCTGTGGACGCAATCTTTCACTGTCAACTTCAATATGTGCTTCAGG
>JALWUI010000133.1 GCA_027082775.1 Candidatus Kapaibacterium sp. | reverse complement strand
GATCAAATATCTGCGGTTGTTCGTGAGATTCGTTCAAATTCCACCGTGGTTCGATGCAAACAAGAATATCGCGATTATGAGCGGCGGATGCGGACAGTTGTTCAAATTCCACCGTGGTTCGATGCAAACTAAAACTTTAGCCACGGTGTAAATCCAAAGCTCATCAGGTTCAAATTCCACCGTGGTTCGATGCAAACCTTGCTCACTCGATTGCGGTAGCTCTACAATAGCAGCGTTCAAATTCCACCGTGGTTCGATGCAAACTCCGCCGTGATCAATCAAGCAACAAACATCTGGCAAGTTCAAATTCCACCGTGGTTCGATGCAAACGGCAGAATGTGCAGGCTACTCCTGGGCAAATACAGCTGTTCAAATTCCACCGTGGTTCGATGCAAACTCATTGGAATTTCCAAAAGCAGCATTTTGCAATCGCGTTCAAATTCCACCGTGGTTCGATGCAAACCAACAGCACAGCAACTGCACGTCCCGGCGTGCTTAACAGTTCAAATTCCACCGTGGTTCGATGCAAACCTATTTTGATTAGTGCTGTCCGATCAGCAACACAAGTTCAAATTCCACCGTGGTTCGATGCAAACTGCCGGCATTTCAGGCGCTTTGGGAACAATTAAAGAGTTCAAATTCCACCGTGGTTCGATGCAAACTTGCTGAGTCTGTTTGCTGAAGATGAACAGGAAGCAGTTCAAATTCCACCGTGGTTCGATGCAAACTCGTGCAGTCGTTCGATGTCCCCTCTGTTTCGTCATTCGTTCAAATTCCACCGTGGTTCGATGCAAACAGAACTCGATTACAGCGGGTAGTATCACAATCGCGGTTCAAATTCCACCGTGGTTCGATGCAAACAGTCGTGGTGATCGTTGTATCCAGCACCGGCACAATGTTCAAATTCCACCGTGGTTCGATGCAAACTCCAGATACCTGCCCCGATTTTCAAGGGTTTCTACGTTTGAATGGCTTAAAAATTTCCGTCGATCGCCAGTACCCCTCAAATCGTGGGGGATCGACGGGACAAAGCAACGGCTCTGCTTTGTACTCGATCACCTGGACCTTGTTTTCCCCGTGGATCGATGGAACAAAGCAACGGCTCTGTCCACCTGAGAACATACCTCCCCATTGCAATCTCTGCCAGCGTATCCAGTCGGAATTCGATCCAGCGGTACAGGAGAACACACCTCCACATCGCAACTCCTGCCTCCTCTGCCGTTCTGAGCAGATTCCCTGCATCAACGTCAACGTGGACACACCCGTACATCGCGATTGCCGCTCCCTGTTCTGGAGTGTAGCACACTTACCAGCGGATCTGCCCGTAACGGAACGTCGCAGCAAACGTTGCCCATCTATGTCAGAACCTAAGGCGTACGAACGGATCCGAGTGTAACGGACTCTTCCCATTCAGCCAAGGCGCTCTCAGATCGATCCCTGAACCGATCGAATCCGTGCATAGCGGAATGCTACCGATGATTTCCCATACTCTCCCCCTGTCGGTGACTGCGACGGATTCGTGCCCAGCGGAACACTGCCGACACATCTGCTCCGCGGTGCCAATTTCCACCCGTCCTACGGATCCGTGCCAGCGGAACACTACCGACTTCCCCTGCCGGCGTTACTTTCAAAATCCTGCGTACAGCCGCTATGCAACCTGACAGCATCATCTCCAATGCTTTCCAGCGTCACCTTCAGACCTCTTCCCGTCCCCACACGCTTTCCTCCACTGTAACCAGACACTGTGGCTCTCCCACCGACAACCCGCACAGTACATCGGTGTTGTCGCCGGATCAGCCTGACGCAATGACGAAGCTCAGCCGAAAACGCTCATAACACGCCGGAAGCAAACCAATACAACGGCAACCTTCGGATTACAAAATCACAGTATCATCCCGATGTTCCCCTTCTCAACGCCCAGGGTTTCACGATCCAGCCATCGATGACTGAAGCGGTACAAAATGACAGAGTCCTGCTCCGGATCGATGATGTCCCGGAGCTCCTGCCGCAGCCGCAAAAACTGTGACCGGGTCAATTCTCCTTCGAACACAGAATTCTGCACCCAGTGCAAGTAGCGACGCAGCGTCTTTAACACCCTCGGCAATTGCTTCTGCTGCGCATCATACACGACAATGTAGTAATGAGGTCCGTGGTGTTGCGCCATCGATCTCGCTCCGCTATTTTTTCACACAATTCCCGAAAAACTGCTCTACTTTACAGCAACAATGTCTTTGTGAGTCGCAGCAACTTTCACCCATTTCAAAAAGGCAAACGCTTCGTGCTGACCGTACAGCACTTTTTGAACCTTCCCACTCATTTTTAAAACCCAGCGCTACCACCAGATTTTGAACGGCTTGTACGGTTTTTCACCCAGAAAGTGCTTGATGAGTTTATAGCATTCCAGCCGGATCAGATGTCGGTAGCTTACATTCCGGCGCAACTGCGGGTGCTTGACCGTTGTTTCCATCTGCTTCTGCCATCGCTCGATGAACAATTTTCTTCCATTTTCTTTCAGGTAGGCATAGTGGCTATGCACCTCGAAGTGTCGCGGTTGAAGCTGGCGCCGATTCACCAGACTAAAAATCAGCCGGTCGACGATGATCGGTTTAAAAATATCGGCAATATCCAGTGCCAGCGAAAACCGATAGGATCCGGGTTCGTGCACAAAGCTAATACCTCCGTGCAGGTGCACGTGGAACAACTCAGAAACCACCGTTGCGTACAGCAGTCCATTGCCGAACGAAATCAACGCATTGACGGGATTCGACGGTGGTCGGCGCTCGCGCTTTTGCAACTGAAATTGCTCCTGTGCAATAATCTCATCCCAGGCGGCGAAATACAGGTCGCGGGCTTTGCCCTCGCAGCCGCGCACCTGATTAATCGTTTGCAAAGTCGGTATCTGTTCAAGTAACCCTTCCATACTGTCAATTGCGCTCTGGAGCGATCGTCCACGCCGATCGTAGTATCGCAGAACGTGTACCATATTGAAAATGCTGCCTTCGACCATTCGCTGCGCCAGCCACAACCGCCGTTCCGGATCCAGGTAGTGTTCAGACTGCCGAATGGCCACCAATCCGGAAATATTTTGTTCACGCGGATACAGACTTCCGGTATAGTGCCCGTAGTAGTTGTAACAATGAACCGGAATGCCGCGGGCAGCCAGGAAGTTTATAACCTTCGTATTCAGCGTTGTTTCTCCAAAAAGGTGCACCTCTTTGATCGATTCAACAGGAAAACTCACCCTCTGCGTTCCCATTTCATACACCAGTGTATTCTGTCGCCGGCGCAGCGTTCCGGACTGGAAAATGTACAGGGGTTTCAGCATCGGAAACCGTCCATCCGTTTATGCACTCTTAATCCATTATCATTCGCCAGATGGCGGGACCAATCAGCATTTCTGTCGATCTGAGCCTTAAAATTCCATTTGCCAGCCGCTTAGACCCAGCAAAATTCGTAGTAGGCACACTGCCGACACGCTCCAATCCGTTGTGGTTTCGGTGGTTGTGCCTGTTCCAGCAGATGCTCAAGTCGCTCCAGCAAGGATTCCAGATGCTGACGGTCATCCTCTGTCAAATGCACCTGCTGCAATCTCCGCTGCGTCGGATAGTTGATCACAGCGGTAAAGCCCGGCAATCCTTTTTGCTCCAGGTAATAGATATAGTACTGAACCTGCAAGCGATGTGCCTCTTCCATCTTCGAAGATTTTTTCACTTCGTGGATGACCTTATTCTTCCAGTCGATCCAATCCAGTACGATGGTTCGGTCAATTTCAATTTCGTGTCGCCTGTCTGGATAGCTGGTTTCGCTGATCCATTTTCCGATCTCCACCAGCGTACTATTCTGTTCCTGCCCGATCCCTTTTGCAAACAGCCACGCTTTTCGGGGACAAACTGCCATATAGTGCACCAGTGTACCGGTGAACCGCATTTTTTGCAACTTCACCACATCCATTGCTGCTCAACGCTCACTGTTTCGTTCCTCTTTCATTTCAACCGGCAACAGAGTGCTCTCAGGTTTCCATCGGGGTTATGCAGGTATGATCATTCCAAATCCCTGACTGCGTCGTGCTCCCAATCCCACCTGCGCCAGGAAATTCAACAGTGGTGGTGAACCACGCAGCAGGAAGGTTCCTCGAAACCCCGGAAATTTCAGGATCGTCCCATTCTTGTCGTACTTAATCACCGTACGGTAGCAACGTTCCGGCTCCAGTTGCAGCGTGGAAGTATCGAACGCCGGTGCCAGTGCACGGGTCACCTGCTGCACGTTGAACCGCAGCGCTTCGGCAAACTCTGGATCACCGTCAAAATTCTCGCACGCTGGCACAAGATAATGGCGCTCATTGTGGTGCGATCGAATCAGCACCGGAGACAACGTGCGGAATCGTGCTGGCGACGTTGTCACCTGCCGCAACGGTTCGTAATGCAACGCGTGGAGCTTCAGTAGCGTAGATCCGAACTGATAATTCCGCCTGTAGAGAGAAGCGGCAAGGTTATGCACAGCAACCATAAATTCCGGATCTATCGAAACAAAGCGGAAATAGAGACTTTGAAACCGGATCTGATCCCCTTCAACCGTGCTTTTCTCGAACAGAACAGAGAACGTATAGGGCTTCACCCGTGGGATCGGCGTTTCAAAGTGGTAGCGATACAATATCGGTTTGTACTCCTGCACCGCCTTCTTAATGAAGCTGTGAAAACCTGCACGATAACTTGCCAGTGGCATCACTGCTTCTGCTGTTGTAGGTCGCAAAGACAGTCGAAGAATTTTCATTTTACAGAATCCCCCAGTCCGACATATCTTTATGGTCAGTCTGCAAGCCCACTATGCTGATATCCGAACACCAGCGTTCGAGTTTCGCAGCACACTGCTGGATAGTAGATTTCACTTCCGCTGAAATACCACTTTCTTCAAAATTCAGTGCATTCCGAATCACATCCCACAGCGTCGGTTGCGGGGATGTCGCTCTGGAGAGGTAATCGTGGAAAACGTAGGGCGCATAAATCTTATCCAGAAAAGCCAGATATGAACCTCTATTGTGAACGTTGTTGCAAACGTCGTACAGTGCCTGAACAAACTGCTTCTGCAAGCGGGGTTGCTGGCCGGTTCCTCCTTCACCAATGTCTTCCCATCGGATCATTGGCACTGTCTGAATACGGCGGAACACCTGAGAGGCTTCATTCCGATTGCTGGCAGTCCAGCCAGTCTGGAAAATTCTCAGGGCATCATTGAAGCGATTCCAGTACCGGGTGCCGGCGGACTGTAGCACCGTTGACTGGAATGCCCACCAGATTAACTCCTGCTTCTTCCCTTCGCTGAGCGAGAACGGATCTCCCCACAGAAGCTGATCTGGCGACATTGCTGTTGCTGTATCTTTCTGCTTCGACTTGCCTCTTTTCTTCGATTTGCTCCTTGCCATCTTTTTCTCCTGTTCTTCCACTTTTTGTTGCGCATACTGGTAATCCTTCAAAGAATCCGAAAGATCATCCAGTGGCTGCTGCGCCCGCAACAGCGCCTCCAGTGAAATCCAGAGCGCTCCTTCGTCATAGACGCTGTTCCTCGGAGAAAAATCGGTGAGCCGAATACTGCTTGCCTTGCTTTTCCCCTGCTTTTTACCTTGAACAAAAATGTACACATTCGGCTGTTCTGGATCGGGCTGTTGTTCCCACGGCTTCAGATGCCGGGCAACGCGTCCCATTCGCTGGATCAAGCTGTCCAGTGGCGCCAGATCGGTAAACAGCACATCGGCATTGATGTCCAGAGACGCTTCGACAACCTGCGTGGCAACCAGGATAATTCCCTTGTACGGGCAGCCAGCATTTTCCCATTCTGTGTCGCTCTGATTGTAGAACAGTTCTTTTCTGGCAATCAATTGTTCCCGTTCGATCCGATCTCTAAGTGTTAGCCGGGAATGCAGCTTTAAAACCCCGACTTTTGGGGATTGTCCTGAGGATGAAATGAGCTGTTCTAAATCAGTCACTTTTTCGCAGCCACTATTCTGGAGTTTTTCAAACAACTGATCAGCACGGCGAACCGTATTCACCACGACCAGCACGCGTTTTCCGCTGCGCGCGTGTTCAAGAATCTTCTCCACCGCATCAGCATTTCCCTGCTCCGCTACTTCCTGCGACCCGGCGTCGGCGTCCTCCTTTTCATCCTCGTCGGTAGAAACGATCGTGCCATAGCAGAGCTGGATGCGATGGCGTACCAATTGAGCATTTACGGGCAAATCTCGATCAAAGATTGGGCTCGCCTTTTTCGATGGGTTCCCTGACGCTTCCCAATCTGACAGAGACAGCAGCTCGTTACGGTACAAATCCGCAATCCACACGTTCCGACTTTCCTCCTGCATCTGGTGTTTGAGTTCTTTAAGGAAGAACGGAGGCATCGTTGCAGTCATCAGCAGGAAGCGTCCGCCGTGGGAATGGGTATCTACCAGGGTCTGGAGCACCACCGCCGCCGCTTCGGGATTGTATGCCTGCACTTCATCGATGACCAGCGTTGCCGTAGCAATGGTAAAGTACAGCGCTTCGTATCCCGGATACTTCAGCGCAGCGGGAAAGATCTGATCGCCTGTGGATATGACCACCGGCATACTCAGATGCCGAAAATACTGAATAAGCCGTTCGATCTCCCCTTCGATGTTCAGTGTTCGGACATCCGCCACATCTTGCATCAGCATCCTGTACAACTGGTAACCTGCCAGATGGTGGAGCAACGCCGTGTGAGCACCCTGGATGTACCCATCAGCCAGAGCGGATACCACGGAGGAAACTTTTTTCTCCAAGGAACTCCCTTCGATCAGCTCAAAGACGCTCAGAAACATCTTATTGACAGCCGCCTGTAGCGGCAACGTAAACAGACATTTCCGCTGACAGAAGTTGAGCGCCCACGCCAGTGCGAATGCACTTTTGCCGATTCCCGTCGGAGCAATCAGCACCAGATGTCGAAGATCCTTTTCGTTGATTTGCTGCAACCGCTGCAGTAATCGGTTTTGCCAGAGATCTTCAGGCGTTTGCTGCACCGCTTCCGCCAGCCGGTGCGTTACCTGAGGCACTGCATCAAACCACTGCTCCACCGCTGCTGCCCAGTCTGGATTGTCGCAGCAAGTCGTCCCGGTTGGCGAAAGCATTTCCATCGCAGACGCAAAGCGATCTGCCCGCATCAGAGCACCGGTTACCAGCGTTCGTGCTCGCTTCTGCGTTTCCGCCATTTCCATCTGGATGGGAAGTAAAAAATTATCTGGTGGAGGAAAGAAGAGTCGCTGCTGCTCTGTTCCGTGGAGCATTTCGTGGAACCATATCCCATTGCGCAGATAGGTCAAAAGCTCTTCAAACGCGTCCTGCCAGTTTCCAAGTATTTGTCCGAAGGGCTGCAAAGCAGCACATTCCTGGAAATGGTGTTTGAGATGCTCGATCCACTGCTTTGCACCTGTACGCCCCTTATCGTCTTTCTCCAGAAGCTTCTCCGCCAGTCGCTGCGCCTGCTGGCGATAGGCTTCATCACCGTACATTCCCAACCGCCAGTGGTGATAAGCAACGGCGGAAAAGAACAGGGAAAGGATTTCCGTGTTCTGATCATCGCTGTTTGTCCCCAGATGCTGGAGGATGAGTTCCGGCGGGACAAGCGTCGCACTTACAAGCGAATGGATCGACTCCAGGGTGTTCCGCCATTGGGAAAAATCCCCCTGAGCATTAGAAAAATTTCTCTTACCCTTATCGATCCGAAACTGAAACGCCGGATGTACTTTGCCGATGTCGTGAAAAAGCGCTGCCAGCCAAACGATTTTTCGAAAACGGGATGTCGGAAGCCCTGATTTTTCTGCTACTTCATCCAGCAACTTCTGCTTGTCCAGAGAACCCATCAGTTTTTCAACGGTTGCGACAACGTGGGCTGTGTGCTGCGCCAGTGTAATTCCTGTGCTCTTTGCTCGGTACGTGGGTACTGTTTGCTTCATCGCTGACTCCCTACTTGTGCCAGTGCAACAGGAAAAACGTTCCCATTTTTCCGATAGAGGAGATGGGAGAAAAATTCTTCTACGCTACCGTGTCGCCGGTCAGTAGCATTTTCATTGAAAGGATCAACCCATTGAATCCAGTACTTTGAGTGGATTTTTCCATCATTGAGATACGCATTGACGGTATGAAAAACTCGTCGCTGATTGTGGAGTACGTAAAAGGAAGGAACGCGATAAAACAGTCCAGCAACCTGTGAGGATGCTACCGTACTTTCAGGAATCCACTGGAAAGCAGCAATCGAACCACCCCAGCGTTGCTGCTGAAGCTCCACCTGTCGAATATCTTCCGGGACGATCCAGTCTTCTGCTCGTCCAAGGTGGAAATGGGAAAGTCGCCGCTGCTGTTGAAGCGCCTCGGCAAGGAGCGGAAACTGACGGAATGGGCGGGCAAGGCAGGACGAGTCTTCGCAGACGTGTGGGAACGTAAATCCCTGCAGCGAGCCGTCATTGTTCAGCGCGTATTCCAGAAGCGACAGAAGGCAGTGGCAGCGACTGGTGGTGCTGATGTAAATCGCCAGCCGAACTTCGTTGAGTACATCGATCCGCGAAGGACTTTGACCACCGGGGTGTTCGATCGTGTGATCGATCGTTCGATTTTCTGGTGATTTAAAGCGCTTGTTATGGCTTTCAGCTCCCAGATTTCGGAGCCAGGTATACTCTGCGGTTTTGTCCCGGAACGTACCGGCGATTGCCAGCTCCAGCGAATGGTACAGCGAATGATAGAGCCACGCATTGACCCAGAGATGGGCGTTTTCCGCTTGCAAGCTCTCGCCATTATCCCACGATCGGCGGTCTTCCCCTTCGAGAATCGCTGGTTCAGCGGAAGAAGGATCATCTGGGGCTTCCGGTTTATCCGGCGGTGTGCAGCAGTGCCGGCACTGGCACGGCGTTCCTTCCTGCCACCAGTTCCGAATACCCAGCGCATTACAAATAAAGCCAATGACGGTCGCATACGGCGGTAGGGCAAACGTATGTCGTCGTTGATATGCAAAGGGAACTCGCCAGTGCGCCTGAGGAAGGTAGAGGAGCAATCGCAGGGCTGTTTTCGTTCCTGAATCCATTGGTGTACCGCTCTTCTATTGCACTTGCTCCACTGGAATTTTTAAAACACACTTTTTCCTTGTGTTACTCGTTACTGCGCAAGACGACAACATCAAGAAAATATCGTATTTGAACGGAAATACTGGAATGGCAGGCAGTGTTACGGAATCAGCAACGCAAACATCCGGAGCAATTCCACTCTATCCCTCCAACTGGCTCTACAATGCCGGAGTGATTGGGTTTTTGCGCTTGCTGGAAAGCTGCGGCTATGATTTACAGAACGTTCTCCAACATGACACCGTCAAACTGCCTTTTTACACATACAGCTTCAAAAAATTGCTGCTAAAAAACCATCCGCATCTTCAGGAAATCCCTAACATCACAGCAAAATGGCTGGAACTGTCGTGGTTAACCATCAAAAATGTGAACTCCTTAGAAGAATTCATCCAGCGCTCTTACCTTCGCGCCGAGCAAAGTCCACAGAAAGGACAAAAGCGTAAACTTGCCAGGGACAACTTTATTCTGGGAGCAAAAAAACAGAAAGAAGATCAGGACGACAAAAAGAAGTCAAAAGCAATTCTGAGCGGATATGAACCAGTTATTCAGGCAATCGACAAAAAAATTCAGGACATCTACGAACAATGTTTTGAAAAATCCAATCTTTCACCAGCCGAAGCAATTAGAAACTTTTTTCAGCTTTTTAAAAGTAATCCTCTGCACTACTGGGTTTTTATCTATCGAAAAGCCTTACCGTTGCTATTTGCTTCCGGTGCTCCTTTCCAGAACCTATTTAACCCCAATCACTTTGCAGACATTCAGAAATTCAACCAACTTTACCGTTCATTTCTAAAAAAGGGCTCATTGGAATTTGTAGCAACTCATAGCTCCGGTCACTGTTCTCTTTGCCACCGATTTTCCACACAACTCAACCGACTGGATTTTCAATTAAACGCTTTGTTATTCCCTGCTGATTCTTTTCCCAATTCTTTCTGGGACTGCAGTATGGAATCGGGAATCTTAGTTTTGTGTCCAATATGCCTTGGCATTTTTCTCTGTTATTTGCTAGGCATTATTCCAACGGAGAGCTCAAACTTTATTTTCATCAATGCGCCATCCTTTCCAATGATGTGGCATTTGAATCAGTATGCACGCTCGGTACTCCGCCGAAGTCAGGATGTCCGGCAAATCTTAGGATTGAGCCTCATCGAATTCACAATCCGGCAGCAGGTCACCCTGCACCGGTGGGCACTGCAAAATATCGAGATTGTAGTCAGAGCCAGAGGCTCCCTCGAGTTTATCCAGCTTCCAGCAGAAACGGTTCAGGTATTGACCAATCGGCGTGTTGCACAGCAGTTGAACCGCATCGGGGAGCTGAAAATTCTCCAGCTCGTGCTGGAAAACAAGATCGATCAACTGCTGGAAATCGGGCAGGTTTTACTCCGGCTTGCTATGAAGGACAAAATTGAAGATACAGAGATCAAGGAGCTTCTCCCATACCGTGCATTCAAAGATAAACTTACGGAACCGGATCGCAGAGAGCGTCTTGTTGAAATCGCCTACCAAATTCTCACACTGAACGCAATGGTTCGGGAAGCAATAAATGGAGAGTAACGATGCCAGCAACAACGCAGGAAACTCAAAAAATCAACGATCTATTGAGGAATCTGGAGAAAAAGATTGTCGATGGTCGTTTTCAGGAGAAAGATTGGGAAGAGCTCAAAAATCTTTATCGGGAGTTAGAAGACCTGTGGGAACGAGCACTCTCTTTTCTGGAACTTGCTGCTGACGTTGCCCAGAATGATCCGGAGTTGCACCGGAAAATCGAAGCGTTGCGGCGGGAGCGGAGCAGGGAGATCGTCAGCGTGTTTGCGGAACGGCTACGGTGGTTAGGTCGCGATCCCAAAGTTGCCAACGCCCTGAGCAGCACTTCGCTCTACCGTTTAATGGAGCTTACCCGCTTAGGGAAGCGCGATCAGGTATTCTATGCACTCCTGCGCGCCTACGCTGCCAGCAGTAATACTCCCGTGGAATTTCCTTCCGAGCTTGCCCGTGCTTTCAAACCGATTTACTCCCAGGAAGACTTTTCGATCCTGCTCCTTTCCTTTCTGGCGGGCGTGCAGCAGCGACAGAGTCAGGAATCGAAACAAGATACACAACAAACGGAGGAGTAATCGATGGCACAACAACCCGCAACATCGAATGCGCTCAAGCACATTACCGTTACCGTCATCTGGGACGGACACGCTCTCAACCGGGATGAAAAGATCGGGGGGAACATTCTCTCCATCAAAAAAGTCAACCGCTCCGGACGAACGTACTCGTTCATTGGCAAACCCGCACTCCGGCATTATCTCTGGGAAACGCTGCGGAAAGCGGAAGGGTGGAAGACTACACCAGCCGAAGTGCAAAAGAAAGTCGTTCAATTCAGCCTTCACCGATACAAGGTCGATATTAGAACCCACGAAGAATTAGACCTGTTTGGCTACATGTACACTTACAAAGAGTCAAAGAAGAAATCCAAAGAAGAAAAAGGCGATACCCTTGCCCGCAAAGCTGTTATCGGCATCACCAAAGCAGTTGCCATCGAAGATTTTGTTGGCGATATGGCTTTCTATGCAAACCACGATCTGGTCGATCGAGCACGGGAGCAGGGATTTGCAGATACACAACCCAATCCCTACAATAAAGAAGAACACGCCAGTTTCTACCAGGCATCATTTACCCTTGATCTGGAACGTCTGGGACGGGACCAGTGGATCGTTGATCCCAAATCAAAACTCCTCGAACAAAGAGATGACCTGCAATGGAGCGACTTTGATCAGGGGAAGTCATCATACAAACACTGCTCATTTTCCGTTCCTGTGCAAGACCGCCAAAAGCGCATCCTCGCGGTCTTAAAAGCTCTCCATAATGGATTGATAGCTCAATCCAGCGGGGAATTAAACACTATAGTCCCGGTATTCTTCCTGGCACTTCCCGTTGCTGTGCCCGTGCCCGTAGCGCACAGCGTTGTTGCTGCCAGGGTCAATGCGCAGGGGAAACTGGAAATTGAAGGAGTAGCCGACGCGCTCAACAACGGATGGGTTGCAGAGGTTGGGGAGAAACGCGGATACCTCTATGCCGCCAGAGGGTGTGTTGAGAGTATCGATGGGAAATCGCCAGAGCAGTGGGAACAAGACAACATCGCCGTCGGTAGAGGGTGGGGGGATTTTGAAGAGAAATTCTGGAAACCATTCTGGAAGTCGGTGGAATCTGCGCTACCGGAATAGGATCCCGAAGGCGCGACAACATCTTCCCTCCACAACGATAAAAGTGCAGCAACTGGATCTGGGGCGACCGGTGGTTGCCCATCGGGCGAAGCATTGCTTTGCCTCTACACGTTCACTGGAAGCGCACCCCTTAGGTGTACATCTACTGGGAACGCACACTTCAGTGTGCAACGATGCCAACCGTAGTCGGCGCTCCCGGTTGTTACCGGCGAAAGCTGGCGCTTCTGGAAGAAAGTGCACATCGGGGTCTGCCATTACCATTGGGCAATCTCACCAACCGATTGTGTGGAGATTCTGGGGGAGATTCAATGATGTCGTTCGGATCTTTGTCCTTGCCACTGCATACTCATCCCAACATCCGTATTCGCGGCAGCGCTCAGCGTCCGGTCGGACCGGCTTCGCCAATCCCGTGGTGTATGCTGCAAAACCTGTGTTTCGGAGTTAAATATTTGCGAAGGATACCACTTGCATATGTTCCAGCACTTTTGTCAATGGCTCGCATTCGAGGCTAAATATTTGCGCAGGATGCCCGTCGCATTTCTGCAAAATTTCTGGAGACAAAGAGAGACTGGAAGATGGATCTGGTACTCTTGTGTACAGCCTGCGCCGCCAGTCGCAATGGAGATGCGTGGAATGTGTTTGTGACCGGTGCTTCTGCGCTTGTTGGATTTTTATTCCTGGCGGTTGCCGTTGTTTTTCTGGTACTGCGATGGGGCAACAAAGCAGCAACTTTGAAGGAGTGAAAAACTCCTGTGTCTGCGTATAAAACTGCTTTATTGCGATCCGGCATTTGAGAGACCCAGGTTTATGTTTTGCACGGATTTCTTATATTTGCCTTCCAATAAATCGATTTTCGGGTGTTAATGTGCTGGTTAGACTAAAAAGAATCGTTGACGATGTGGAAGTGGATTGTTATTGCATCCTTTGTTGTTGTCGGCATTGTCCTCTATGCCGCAGTAGAAGTAGATCCGGAGTATCCTCCCTCGCCAGTTACCGGTCCAATCAAGACAGCAGTGCAGGATTTTACAGCATTCTCCGAGCAGGTGCAGCTTGGAAAGCAACTGTATGAAACTCTGTGTTTCACGTGCCACGGTTTGAACGGAGATGGGGTGCCGATTACGCCGGAAGCATTGAATACGCAGATTGGTGACCGGATTTATGCACGGGATTTCACCGGCAAAACCCATATGGATCAGAAGGTGGTATTCAAGTACACGTGGAGCGGATTTGGTGGCGAATTTGCTTCCGATGAAGAACTGAAATACATCATTCGTCACGGTCTGTATGGCACTCCGATGCCGGGCTTCGATTACCTGAGCGAGCGAGAGCTGGACGCTCTTATCGCATATATCAAAACTTTTAACGACGAATGGAAAAATTATGAGCCAACCCCACCGCCCGATGTAAAGGTTCCCTACGATCTTTTAAGTCAAGAGCGGATCGATCGAGGACGGGAACTCTTCCTGGAGCGGTGTATTGCCTGCCATCAGGACCAGGAAAACGGAGGGGAACCGGTACCACAACCGACGCAGTGGTATGTGCCGGGAACGGATTCTTTAATGATGATCACCAGTCGCAATTTCTTAACCGAACCGCTCCGTTTTCCCGAACCGGAAAACGTGTACCGAACGATCAAAATGGGCATTGGGGGAACGCCAATGAACCCTGCTTTATGGGCAGATTTTACCGATGATCAAATCTGGGATCTGGTGAGTTACGTGTATTACTTGAGAAACAAGGGAAGAAGCAAGAGCAATGAGACCGTTGCGAGCAACTGATTATCCGGGTGTTGATCTTTCGATCGACATTGTTCTGTGGGGCATTGTGCTCGTTGGGATCTTTTCCTTTATCATTCTGGCTTATGGTTTATGGCGGTTTAGTGCAAAGCGGAACCCGGTTGCTTCCCGGACGATTCCGCCCGCTTTTCGACGACTGGTTTTTCTGGATATAGCGGTGCTGATCTTTGACATTGTCCTGCTGGCAGTGAACATTTATTTCTGGGCGGATCTGTTTATCGAAAACGACGATGCCAGCATCCAGGAACGGGCAGCGGCAGAGAATGCCGAGGTCGTCCACGTCAAAGCCATCGGACGCCAGTTCTTCTGGACGTTCCTGTATCCCGGACCCGATGGGCAGTGGAACACCAATGACGACATTATCCGGGGCAATACCCTGGTGTTACCGGTCAACGCATACGTAGCGGTGGACATTACTGCCAACGACGTGCTCCACTCTTTCTTCCTGCCCAATTTCCGAATTAAATACGATGCTATTCCGGGGGTCAACACTCGAGTATGGTTCAAAACTACCCGGGAAGGGAAATACGAAATTGCGTGTGCCGAACTGTGCGGCTCAGGACATTACAAGATGCGGGGTACCATCGAAGTGTTATCGAAAAAGAACTACCAGGAATGGCTGCAACAGGTTTCGGGGAATTCCTATCTCCGATATGCTTCTTTGAAAACACAGGCAGGATCAACATCGCACAGTAACGAACTCGGCAGTGAAGAAACGGAGTAGAACGAAAATAGATAACGACAATGAGTGCAGCAGAAACTTCGTGGGTCAAACAATATCTTTTTTCAACCGACCATAAGGTTATCGGGAAACAGTATCTGTTGACCGGGCTTTTTATGGCTCTAATTGGCGGCATTCTTGCCGTTACCTTCCGCACAAATTTAGCTTCGCCGGGCGTGCTGTCCGATAGCGCGTATTTGCGGCTGGTCACCTATCACGGCAGCATTATGTTTTTCTGGGTTGCTATGCCGGTCTTACTTGGCGGCTTCGGAAATCTGTTGATTCCGCTGATGATCGGTGCCCGGGATATGGCTTTCCCGAAGCTGAATATGTTATCCTACTGGACGTTTGTCGTCTCAGCTATCGTCCTGATTCTGTCGTTCTTTGTCCCCGGCGGCGGCTTTAGCGGTGGATGGACGATTTACCCGCCGCTGTCTGCAATGCCGGAAGCCTTCCTCGGCGAGCATCTGGGTACGATTCTCTTCCTGCTCGCTGTCGCTCTGGAGTTCGCCTCGATGCTGATGGGCGGGGTGAACTTTATTGCGACCATCATCACGATGCGAACGAAGGGATTGAGCTTCTTCCGCCTGCCGCTGATGATCTGGATGCAGTTGATCGCTTCCGTGCTGTTCCTGCTCAGTGTAACACCGCTGATCGCCGGAGCCTTTATGCTGATGATGGATATCTTTGCAGGAACCCACTTCTTCACTGTCACTGCTGAACATACTGGAAATCCGATCCTGTATCAACACCTCTTCTGGTTCTTCGGTCATCCCGAAGTGTACGTCATTCTCTTCCCGGCGCTGGGCATTATTGCAGAGATCTTTCCTGCAAATACCCGGCGACCGTTTTTCTCGTACAAGACCTTAGTATGGACAGGAATCATTGCTGGTGTGCTGAGTTTCTTAGTATGGGCACACCACCAGTTTGTTGCCGGCATTAATCCGTACTCTGCGATCTGGTTTTCAGTATTGACCGTTGCCATCTCGGTGCCTTTCTCCATCTCCCTGGTTGTGATGGGACTGTCGTTGGTGAACGGTTCGATCCGGTTTACCGCACCGATGGTCTGGGCAGTCGGAGCGTACGCAATGTTCATCATCGGCGGCTTGACGGGACTGCCACTGGGCGCATTTACTGCTGATGTGTACTTCCACGATACCTACTTTGTCGTTGCTCACTTCCACTACACCGTCTTTACCATCGCGGTGTTGAGTGCCATTGCAGGAATCTAC
>JALWUI010000132.1:2427-16093 GCA_027082775.1 Candidatus Kapaibacterium sp. | reverse complement strand
GTCTTGTATAGTATCGACTCGCTTTTTCCAAACTTTAATCTGCTCTGCGGTCCAGGGCGCTGGGGAATGAAAAATTGCCGCTTGCAACTGCTGCAAAACCTCCTCCCGCTGTTGGTACAACACCCTGACTCGATCCAGTGAAATTGTCCGCTTTTCTTCGATCCACTCAACGATGTGCTGAGTCAATTGTTCCAGCCGAGTAAGCAACTGCTCAACGTGCTCAGACGCGGGCATCGGTCACCAATCCTTCCCGCACCTTACCCAAAATATACTGGGCAATTTTCAGTGACTGTTCCGGGGGCAATTGCACAATGATATCCTGCGTTTCGGTATCAATGATGCGCAAGACAATCTTCTTCGTTGCCTTGTCGATCATAAATTGTACCATCCGATCTTGTGCCAACACCTGCTGTAATTCTTCTGCAATTCTGGAAAAATCCACCGCTGGCTGCACGGAACTCTCTGCTTCCTTACCCTGAACTCCTTGCTGCTGTTGCCGTGCAACCTGTGCCATTTGTCGCTGCTGTTGCTCCTGCTTTTGCGTTTCCGACACTACCGTCGGTCTTTGAGGCTCTAATTGTACCGGCTCTACCTCTGATGGCGCAACTACTACTAAGGGAGGTATCGTCTCAACCTGAACCATGGTCTATGCTCCACTTTTTATAAGAAACTCCCTGGGCTACCGGTATTAAAGTTTCCTAAACCTAAGGAGAACGTTGATAACAATTGCAACTGCTGCTGCGCCTGAATGTATAAATTCAGCATCGATGTATACTGATCCGCCACATTTTTCAGCTCATCATTGAGCCGTTCCTCCAGCGTATCGATGCGCTTGTTGATATTCTCAATCTGGGAGGATATGCTCTCCTTACGCGCTGTCAGCAAGCCAGAATCACCGACAAATGAGGAAATTTTTGCATCAACGGCTTGGGCGAAATCCTCGAACAACTGAGCAACAGCAGATGCATCGGTGCTTACCGCTTCTCGAAACGTGTCCATATCAGAAATGGTCAGCGTTCCATCATCATTGATGGTAATGCCCACATCTCGCAGGTATTTATACGTGCCAGTACCAATTTCGCTACTTGCCAGCGTCCGAAGATCGGTTTTGAGCACCCGGAGGGCAAAATCGCTCTGGAGGATACTGTCGTTACTTTCCAGCTTTTTCAACACATTGTTGTACGCATCCAGCAGCGGCTGCACATTGTTTTTGACACCCTCAGCATTGACAGAAACGGTCATTGTTACATCCGGATCGCTGGGATCCTGTGCTTTCTTTAAGGTCAGCGTCACTCCTGACAGCACATCATCGACCGTATTGGATTCGCGCACAATAGTAATCCCATTCAACTTGAATTCTGCATTAAGATTTGCTGTATCAGCAATCCCGTATCCAGCCGCCGAACTGGTAAAGGTTGTCCGATTAGCAGGATCAGCAAACAGTGATGTGGTAATTCCCAGATTCGCCAATACCCCATCCGGATCAGTAAAAGTGATTGCGTTGCTCTGCCCGGTATCCTTTGCTGTTAATGTTAACCGCACTGTAGAACTGGTATCCTTGACGGCGGCTGCGGTCACCCCGACATCACTGGAAGCGTTAATCGCGTCCGCAATTTTCTGGATTGCTTGTTCAAAGGTCTCCGTGCCATCAAAGGTCACACTAATCGTGGTAGTAGAACCATTGACAGTCAAGTCAAAACTCTTAGTTCCGGCTGAATATCCGCTGGCATTAGCCGCCACTTTCTGATCAGATACCAGAAAATCCGCACTGGCTAACCGATTGACGTGCACAGTATAGGATCCAACACTGGCTGAGGAAGTCGCAGATGCCGTCACCACACTGGAATCGGATACCGTTACAGCTTTCGCTTGAAATTTAGAAATACTGGTACTGGCATCACTAAAAATTGCCAGTTGCGATGACAGTCCATTCAGATCGGATAGCAGGGAGGAATAAAACGTCGAACGCTGCTGCAACTGCGTCCGCTCATTTTTTAATGTATCAATCGGCTTACTTCGACTCTTCCGATATGCCTCCAGCAACTGCTCCAGAGGGGTTGTCGAACCACTGCTGCCAAGTCCAGAAAGAGCAAATGGACTTGCCATCGCTGATTATCCTGTGTTTGTTGATACTTCCGTTGGGGTATGTTCCTCTTCTAAGTGAAACGCCTGTGCCCAGGCATCCCGCAACTCTTGAATAATGTGCAAAGCTTCATCAAAACGGCGTTGCATTACTAGCCGCTTGCAGTAATCATACAACTGATACAACCGGGTTGCTGGCTCTTCGTACTCAAAATTCAAAGCGTTGATCAATGCGTCCAGCACTGCATTCATTTTCGGAATATCCCGGCGTTTACATGCCACGATGAAAAGATCGTACGTTTTGAGAATAATTTTTTCCCGACTCCACTGAAGCACTTCCTGCTCCAGATATCCATTCACCACATTTTTTCGCGCTACAAACTGCTCCATCGACAACATCCCTGTTGTTTACCACTTCCACTTACTACATCCCATTATCGACGCTTCAAACGCCTGCTCAAGAAATGCAAAAGCGGGAAAGTCGGGTCAACTTTCCCGCCGAAGTTTATCTTTTACACCAACAACTGCAAGAATACCTGCGGAAACTGATTTGCCTGCGCCAATGAAATCACCGAACTCTGTTGCAGGAATTGCGCCTTGATTAACTGTAACTGTTCCAGCGCAACATCGGCATCTTCGATCCGGGAAATTGCCGCATTATAATTTGTAATCTGTGTTTGCAATGCTGCTTCTTGCGAATCCAGCCGATTGGTAATACCACCGATATAGGCAGCAAAGTTAGTAATATTATCCAGCGCACTGGACAAACTGGACAACGTCGTCGCAATCTGCGTCGAGGAAAATATGCCAAGGTCGGTAGCACTGACCGCATTCAAGCTGGTCAGATCTAACCCAGCCACGCCTGCAAAATCGGTGTTTCCCTGAACATTCAAATTCACAGCAAAGCTATTCGCCGTCGTCAGGTCAATCCCGATAGTAATCAAGGTGTTATCTGCTCGGAATCCGATCACGAAATCACCGGAGAAGGTGTTGGCTAACAACTCTTTGCCGCCAAAGACCGTAGAATTCACCACGGTTTGAATCTGCTCTGCTAATCGATACGCTGCTTGTGCCAATGAGACCTTCTCGTCCGTTCCCAATGCACCTGATGCTGCCGAAGATGCTGCCTCTTTGATTTTGGTCACCAGGCTACTAATGTTATCCAGCCCGTCCATTGCAATAGCGGTCACATTCTTCGCATCGCCGACCGCATTCAAAGCGGAACGGAGTGAGCCAACGCGAGAAATCAATGTGCGGGAGGTAATATACCCAGCAACATCATCTGCTGGAGAGTTAATCCGCTTCCCTGTGGAAAGGCGCAACTGACGGAGTGCGATCTGCTGATTCGCTGCCTGCAAGGCGTTATACGCATTCTCAGCAGGCGTGTTCGTCCGAATTCGACCACCACCAAAGATCGCTAATGGCATTCTGCCACCCTTTCTTTGATTCCAGGCTACGGCATCCTGCCGAGTCCATTATCCTATTGCTATACTTCGGACGTTTTGCCGAGAACTTTAATTTTGCGTTCTGCCACGGATTCTTCCTGCGAAGTTGGTCTCTGCCAGCGACAAATACTCCACAAAACACTCATTTTGACCATTCGTCACATTCTCCGCAGCGCTTCGGCTTTGGGTCCATCGAATGAAGGGAATGGAGATGAAGATCCGGAGGAAACAACTGGAAGAGATGATCTTAGACGGAGAATCCTCAACGCTTGAATTCAAACGAAAGTTCACCACTCCTGAAAAGATTGCCCGTGAAATGATCGCTTTTGCCAATACCAGCGGTGGCTATTTGCTGATCGGGGTTGACGACGACCGCTCAATTATCGGGATAGAAAGCGAAAAAGAGCAACTGGAACTTCTCCAATTCGTTTGTGATTTCTACATCGATCCGCCAATGCACTATCAAACCGCTATCGTGGAATTGGACGGAAAAGACATTTTGGTAATCCACATTCCCGAAAGCTCTTGCAAACCTCATCGCCTGGTTGAGCATCCTTATCAAAAACCCCATCAGCGAAAGGTGTTCATCCGGCAGAACGATAAATCCGTTATCGCCACTCGAGAAATGGTCCGGTTCCTGGAAGCCCAGTCACGAGAGGGCCGGGAAGAACTGCTGTTTGTGATGGGAAATAATGAAAAGCTGTTGTTTGCCTATTTGGACCGCCACGAACGTATTACTGCCAGAGAATTTTCTCGCCTGGTGAACATCTCCGAACGGCGCGCAGCACGGAAACTCTGGCACCTGGTGCGCATTGGTATTCTGGCATTTCACCAAAACAATGGGCAGGAATACTATACGTTCTTTGACGACCCTCGCAAATCGGGTGGAACAATCAAACAGAAGTGAAAAGGACACATTAAGGAATGAATTTTCTCAATCCTGCCGCACTCATCGCCCTGGTAGCCGCTGGCATTCCCATTGTCCTGCACCTGCTGAATTTGCGAAAACTACGGGTGATGCCGTTTAGCTCCACAGCACTGCTTCAGGAACTGCAAAAATCACAGATCCGGAAACTGCAATTGCGGCAACTATTGCTTCTGATTCTCCGCACGCTCCTCATTGTATTCCTGGTACTGGCAGTTGCCCGCCCGGTCGCAGAAGTCTCCCTGCCGGGGCTCAGCGCTCAGGCATCCAGCAGTACTCTGATCTTGCTGGACAATTCCTTCAGTATGGAAATTGCTGATCCGCAGGGAGAACGATTTCAGCAAGCCAAAGATGGTGTTGCGCAATTTTTGCAAACGGCATCCGGTAATGATGAGTTCGCCCTGTTGTTGATGGCTGATCTCTCCAACCAGCGATGGGAAGAATTCACCCGCGATCGCTCCGTGCTGTATACCGCTTTGCCCACAATGAAAATTGCGTACACAACAGCAAGGCTCTTTCCCGCTCTGCAAAAGGCGGCAGCGACACTTGCCACTGCGCAGAATATTAACAAAAATGTCTTCATCGTATCCGACTTCCAGCAGGTAAATTTCGCTGGCTTGCAGGATTCCGTTCGCCTGTTCAGCGAGGACACCCACATCTTCCTTCTGCCCATTGGTCAGAGTCACAGCATTGAGCAAAACATTTCGATCGACACGGCGATCGTGCTGACCCGAATTTTTGAACAGTCCAAACCAGTCAATGTTCAGGTCCGGCTTCGTAACCACAGCAATGAGCCAGCCGAAAACGTTGTTGTCAGTATGCTGTTCAATGGACAGCGGGTCATCCAGCGTGCAGTCAACATCCCACCCAATGCGACCACCACCATCGAATTATCGGCTGTACCGACGATGCGGGGAGCAATCCGGGGCGTTATCGAGGTAGAAGGCGATGTCCTGGATGCCGACAATCGCTTTTTCTTTGGATTTACAATCCCGGAGCACCCTCGCATTGCGCTCATTGGACAGCCCGACGAACGGCGCCTGCTCCATCTGGCATTGCAACCAGATACCAATTTTCAGCAGTTACAGGTTACGCCCGTAACACCTGAGGAACTGCCGACCTTAGATCTTTCGCAGTTCGAGGTCCTGGTCCTCATCGATATTCCCCGCATTACTCCATCCTTAGCGGAGCAATTGCGCCAGTACGTGCTGGATGGAGGGAATCTCGCTATTTTCCCGGGACCCAGGATCGACACATCGAACTACAATGCGGTGTTTCTTCCTGCGCTGGGTTTGAGCTCAGTCCATCTGCGACAGTATGGAAGAAACCACCCTGCACGGTTCAGCAAGCTGGATTTGCACCACCCCTTGTTTGCCGGCGTTTTCCGCGGCACCACGCAGCAACAGATTCCGGAAAGTCCGGAGATCTGGCAGGCAGCTATGGTTGCCGGAGAACAAAGCATCATCAGCCTCAGCGACGGACCATTTCTCTCTGAAGCCCGGCTTGGCAATGGCCGCATCCTCTTTTTTGCGGTTCCCCCGACAACGGAATGGAGCAATTTCCCCCTAACCGGTATTTTCGTCACTCTTGCCTTTCGGACCGCTCAATATCTTTCCGCAACGGAGATGCTGGGCTCCCAATTTCTGGTCGGGGAACCAATCCAACTGATCCTTCCCCGGAAAGCAGCAGCAGCGGGTAGTGTCACGCTCATTGCACCTGATAGTTCTCAAATGAAAGCACGAATTTCCCAACTGCCCGAAGGTGCTGTGCTATCACTTCCACCGTTTACAACGCCGGGCACCTGGGTGGTTACCACTTCAGATGGCAAATTACTGACGCTCTTATCGTGCAACGTTCCTGCCGCAGAGTCAGATTTGCAACTCGTAGCTCCGGAAGAATTACCAAAACAGTTTGGTACCGTTATCAATTCTGAAAACGTCCACCTGCTTCAATCGGCTCAACAATTACGCGCCGCGCTGCAAGCCGGTGCGCTGACCTCCGAATTGTGGAAATTGTTTGCAGTGCTGGCACTTATATGCGCTGTGGCGGAAATGCTCATCGCAAAAGCCTGGCGCGATGAGCTTCCTGACTAATCTCCCAATTTTTTCTGCTATCTTCGATAGCAGCCCAGATTATCCTACTTCTCCGAATCGGCTGCCGGCTCCGACACAGTGGGAGTTCCATCTGCCTCGATCGACTCCGCTGGACGGTCTGCTGTCCGCCGATTTTCCTCCAGTGCCCGCCGCAGCACCGCCGGGATCGGCACTGGCGTTCGGGTCTGGATATCCACTGTGACCATTACGCAGTACCCTTTTGCCAGCAGTTCACCACTCTGATCTCGCCGGACAGCAAAGCCCAGTTTATAAGATGTGGTCCCGATATGCTCTGTCCACAATTCAATCCGGAGCAAATCATCCAGCAGAGCTGGCTGCTCATATTCACAATGGAACACTCGCCGCACAGGATACACTCCCCATTGGTCAAAAGTTCGCTGACTATACGCCATATCGTACGTGCGCAGCCATTCAGTCTCGGCAATTTCATAAAATCGAATGTAGTTACCAAAGTACAAAATGCTGGCATCGTCAACATCACTCCATCGAACTCGCTCGGTAATTGCAAACATCCGATCACTTCCGCTTGTTCAACTGTCGACGGTATAAAGACGCTGCTATCCGTGCTGCTGTGGTTTTCGGCATCCACCGGGAAAACCGAGCAACCCATCGATTCAGCACACCGGGTATAATGAGTGCCTTGCCGCGCTCCAGTTGCCGCATTGTGTACCGAACCACGGTCTCCGGATCCATCAATCGCAACGGAAAAGGTGGACGGTTCGACATCTGCGCAGTGTCAAAAAATCCGGTCGCAACCGGTCCGGGACAGCAGCAACTCACCTGCACACCCGTACCATCCAGCTCTGCACGCAGCGCCAGTGCAGAATGCAATTGCAGCGCCTTCGCCGCAGCATACACATTCAAAAAGGGCACCGGCGCAAAAGCAGCCGTTGAGGCAATGAACAGAATCGTTGCTGGCGGCGCTTCCAGCAGCCGTGGCAGAATTCGGCGGGTAAAGCGCAAAGGGAACAGGTCGTGAATCGCTATTTGGTCTTCGATACTCTCTTCGGGCAACTGATGAAATGCGCCAAATGCGCCGAACCCCGCATTATGAATGATCAACCGCGGCACGACTTGCAAAGCATCCAGCCACTCCATCACCTCCGCCACAGCAGATGGCTGCGTTAAATCACACGAAAGGGTCAAAACATCAGCGGCATACTGCGTCCGTATGTGATCCGCAGCTTTTTGCAAACGCTCCGCTGACCGGCTTACCAACAACAAGGTATCGCCGCGCTGTGCGCAGTAGCGTGCAAACTGGAATCCGATCCCGGAGGAGGCTCCTGTTATGAAGACATATCGCTTTGCGGTCATCCACTTGCTCCTTTCTGTAAATACTGCTGCACCGCTGTTGCTGCCAATACCCCACTATAGGCAGCGCTCTCAATTGTTGCCGGTAATCCAGTTTGAATCCAATCACCTGCCAGAAAGACGTTTTGCAACGGCGTCTGCACCGCAGGACGCTGCAACTGAACGGCTGGTGTAAACACTGGCGTTGCTTTTACTTCCTTCATCACTCGAAAGTGCGCAGGACGCACGGACGGCGGCAACCGAAAAACAGATCGGACCTCTTCCCAGCAGTGTTCGACCAACTGAGAAACAGGAATGGAGAGCAGATCACGGGCAGCACTGATCACCAGCACCAGTGAAGTTTGAAACTGTGAACTTGTCTGAAACTGGAGTTGCTGGCGATGAAACACCCATTGCACGGTCGTTCCTACCAGCGCAGTCATTGGCGGCAAAGGCAACTCCTCTGCGAACCACAAGTATATGCTGAAAATCGGCGAGTAATGCAGAG
Source organism: Candidatus Kapaibacterium sp. (assembly GCA_027082775.1). Lineage (GTDB taxonomy): Bacteria > Bacteroidota > Ignavibacteria > Kapaibacteriales > WFXC01 > WFXC01. The sequence continues at coordinate 7,729 of JALWUI010000132.1, read as the reverse complement.
GCGGCACAGTAATCGGCACACCCAGTTTTTGCAAAGCGTATGGCGGTACGGCGAGCACCACCACATCTGCGGGGATCACTTCTCCCCCTCGAAGCTGCACCCCTGCGGCGCTGTCACCATTCAAACACACCTGTTCTACCGCAGCTTGCAGCCGCACCGCCCCACCATATCGCTGTATCCACGATGTTATGGGTGCTATCAACGCACTCAACCCCCGGCGAGGAATCACGAACGCTCCTTCGTGCACCGACCCCAGGAATGCCTGTTGCACAACCGTTCGCAAAAGCGACACATCAACATCGGCTGGTTCCGCATTGAGGGTTGCTAGGATCAGCGGGCGCCAGAAAATCTGGTGTGCTGCCGGCGTTTGCCGAACTTCTCGCAGAAACTGCTCACAGGATTGCCCGGCAGATGCGCTGGTTACCAGTTTCGTAATCCCATAGATCAGGCGCCATCGATCCGGGATGGAGAGCAGCGAGAAACGCGTTAGTGCCCGGAGAAACCGAGCGGCTGCGGGCATTCTGAGACCGGGCGATAACACACCAGCTTTTCCTTCGACGGTTCGGAAATGGATCTGCCAGTCCTGCCACTGATAGAGCCACCCGGAGGTTCCCAGATCAGCCAGCAATTGCAGCGTCGTCTGATAGCATCCCATCAACAGATGCTGTCCGGTATCGACCTCTTCCCCCGAAATACGATCTACAAGGGAACTGGCGCGTCCCCCCAAGACCGACCGCTGTTCCAGCAACAACACCTGACAAACGGGCGCTAATTTCCACGCTGCTGTTATTCCAGCAATCCCGCCGCCAACAATGATGCACCGCACAACTGCTCCTTTCCGAAAAATAAAACGACAGCAAAAACGGTCATTTGAAGCTTTGTAGTGTTCAACACAAACGTGCATTGAAGCGGACGTGGCGGAACTGGTAGACGCGCCAGACTTAGGATCTGGTGGGCTGTGCCCGTGGGAGTTCGACTCTCCCCGTCCGCACACTGGTAGGGGCGCCAGCATCTGAGAAACGTGTTCAATAAATGCAACAGTTGGATGGAGTACCAAATTGAAGACATCAGCCAGACACTCAAACAAATTACCGCTCATTTCACCGCGGAAGAACTGAAGCCGATGGAGGAAAAAATCCTGCAATCGTTGCAGCAAACCGTCAACATTCCGGGATTCCGCAAGGGCAAAGTGCCATTAACAGTTATTCGCCGCAAATTTTCCAACCTGGTGCACAACGAGCTGCTGGAAGAAGCGATAGAATCAGTGGTTCAGCAGGTTCGGAATGATCATCCCAACTGGACATTTGTCGTTGCTACCAACATCGTGGAGCACAAGCATTTAGACAACGGGGACCTTCAGCTCATTTTCAACGTGGAAGTGATGCCCGAAGTCGAGCTGGACGACCGCTACAAAACGGCTCTCACGCTCAATGAACTGCCGGCGATTCAGGAAGGAGATGTTGATCAAACGATCGAAGACATTCGCCAGCACTACGGACATTTAGAAACCCAGGAAGGAGCAATCGATTCAGAATCGATTGTCACGCTGGAATTGCAGAAGCTGGATCCCAGCGGATTGCCGATCATTGGAGAAAAACCTGCCGAGCCTCTCCAGTTGCCAGTAGAAGCCATCTCAGATGAGAATCTGAAAAGCCAGATCGTGGGCAAGAGCAAAGGTGATGAATTTGTGTACACCTTCACCTCCCCAGACGGAGAATCACAGCAGTATCGCGTCCGCATTACGGAGGTACAGCGCACAAAGCCAGCAGAATTAACAGAGGAAAAAATCGCCGAGATCACCGGCGGCGCTGCCCACACACCCGAAGAACTGCGGGATCACATTCGGCAAGCCTTAATTGCTCAGCGAGATGAACAACAACGCAAAACGTTCGAGGCACAAATTCGGGAGCAACTCTTAGCGCTGTATGGCGATGCTATTGAAATTCCACCGCGCCTGCTCCAGACCTGGATGAAAGCAATCGCAGATGATCAGAAAGTTGATCTGGAGCAACTCACCCCGGAGCAACTGGCGCAATGGCAAAAGGAATTAGAGCAACAAATCAAGTGGATCTACATCCGATCCGCCCTTATCAACAAAGAAAACATCACGGTGAGTGAGGAGGACTGGAATAATCTGGTTCTTCCCATTGGCGAACAACAGTTGGTCAAATGGACTGACCTTCCAGAAGAAATCAAGGCGCAACTGCGTCCGGAACTCAAAGACTCGATCGTAGTCCGCAAACTGATGGATCGCCTCATTGAATTGGCGACCATCACGCAGCAAGAATCTCAGGATGACCAGCCGCAAGACGACCAAACGGAAACTGAACAATCGGAGCAATCTTCCGAAGAGCCTATCGCAACGGAAGAAGAACAACAAACAGCAAGTTCCACAGACACAACAGAGACGCCCGATGCATAACCAATTGGTGCCAATTGTCATCGAGCAAACCAGTCGCGGTGAGCGATCATACGACATTTATTCCCGTCTGCTGAAAGAGCGCATCATTTTCCTTGGTGCGCCCATCGATGATCACGTTGCCAGCTTGATCGTTGCGCAATTGCTGTTTTTAGAGAGCGAAGATCCGGAAAAGGACATTTACCTGTACATCAACTCTCCCGGCGGGAGTGTCAGTGCCGGTTTAGCCATTTACGACACGATGCAATACATCCGCCCCGATGTTGCTACCATCTGCGTGGGAATGGCTGCTTCGATGGCACAGGTTCTGCTCTGCGCTGGTGCGAAAGGGAAACGGTATGCACTACCTCACTCCCGCATTATGATGCACCAGCCTATTGGCGGAACGCAGGGAGCAGCGGCGGATATTGAAATTTACACCCGTGAGATGCTCCGCATTCGCGAAGAATTATTCCGAATCATCAGCCTGCATACCGGTCAGCCGCTGGAAAAAATCCGGAAAGATGCTGATCGCGACAAATATATGTCCGCTCAGGAAGCGCTGGAGTACGGCATTATCGACAAAATCCTGGAAAGTCGGAAGCAGATACGGGCTGAGGTCGAGCCGGACACTTCAGAAGCCGGGTCAACAGCCGATGATGGGGAAGAACAAACATCGGGTGAGAAGTAACGATGCCAACGCGCTCATCATCGGATCAGACGGACATTCGGTGTTCTTTCTGCGGTCGATCTGCTGCGGAAGTGGGGAATCTTATTGCGGGTCCGGGCGTGTACATTTGCGATCTCTGCATTGAAAAGTCGAACGAGATTCTCCAGTCCCATCGATTGGTCCAACATCAGGAATTTGTCCAGAATATCCAGTTGCCAAAACCGGCGGAAATCAAGGCTATTCTGGACGAATATGTCGTGGGACAGGAAGAAGCCAAAGTCGTGCTGTCCGTAGCGGTATACAATCACTACAAACGAATCCAGGCGCAGGACTTAGCCGGGGATTTAGCAGATGTCGAAATCGAAAAGAGCAACGTTCTGCTGATCGGTCCAACGGGCACCGGCAAGACCCTGCTGGCGCAAACCTTAGCGAAGATTCTTCAGGTGCCTTTTGCCATTGCTGATGCTACCACTCTCACAGAAGCGGGATATGTTGGTGACGATGTCGAAACGATCATTGCCCGTCTGCTCCAGAGTGCTGACTATGATGTAGCGCGGGCAGAGCGGGGAATCATCTACATCGATGAGATCGACAAAATCGCACGGAAAAGCGATTCCCCCAGTATTACTCGCGACGTCTCCGGCGAAGGAGTCCAGCAAGCCCTGCTCAAACTTCTCGAAGGCACGATCGCTGGCGTCCCACCACAGGGTGGACGAAAACATCCAGAGCAACCACTCATTTATGTCAATACCCGCAACATCCTGTTTATCTGTGGCGGGGCTTTTGAAGGTCTGGAAACGATCATTGCGCAGCGCTTGCAGGCAGGGAGCATCGGTTTTATGGCGGAACCACATCGCCGAATTGAAGAAAAGTACACCCTGTTGCATCAGGTAGAACCGGAAGACCTTTTGCGTTACGGTTTCATTCCGGAGTTTGTAGGGCGCATTCCCGTTGTTGTCGCGCTCCATCCGCTGGACACCGACGCAATGGTACGCATTCTGACCGAACCGAAAAATGCTCTGGTGAAGCAATACAAAAAACTCTTCCTGATGGAAGGGGTAGAGCTGGAATTTGAAGAAGCAGCACTGTATGCTATTGTCGAAAAAGCGCAGCAGAAGAAAACCGGAGCACGGGCACTGCGCAGCGTGATGGAAGAAATTATGATTCCGCTGATGTATCGCATACCGGAAATGGAAGGACTGCAACGCTGCGTTATCACAGAAAATGTGATTCGAAAGCAGGCTGATCCGGTCTTTATTTTTCGACAGGACTCCGAACGCCCGCGCAAAATGGCGCATGCTCAGCGGGCGTAAAGAGAAAAAACTTCCGTTTGGGGGTGCTCAACGGATCCGTTGGGCTGAGAGTAGACCCCTTGAACCTGATCCGGGTAATGCCGGCGCAGGGAAAACGGAAGAAGTTGTCCCAACCTCTTCCTCTCCAGCGGGTATCCCCAAACGGACCTCAGCATAGAAGGTATGTTGAACCAAAACAAAGGTGCACCAATGACGAGGTCCGTTCAAATGCAACTTGTGGTCTTTCTCCTGACGCTCTGCTTTGCGTCGCCTTCTCTTGCACAACAGCAACAGCAGCAGGAAGCCGACACGGTCAGAAAAGTGTATCGAATGCCCAGCATCACGGTTACAACGTTGCGGGCGGAAAAGCGACGCGACCCGGTGCCAATCGAAACGATCCGTCGCGTTGAGCTCCAGCAGCGGTACACAGTTCAGGATTTCCCCCTGTTGCTCAGCGAAGCTCCGTCCATTTTGGCATATTCGCAGAACGGCAACGGCATTGGCTATTCTTTCTTCTCACTTCGGGGTTTCGATCAGCGGCGCGTTGCGGTCTTCATCAACGGCGTGCCGCAGAACGATCCTGAGGATCACAATGTTTACTGGATCGATCTCCCCGACCTGGCTGCCAGCACTTCCGAAGTACAGATCCAGCGCGGCGCTGGACTGGTAGACTACGGCGCCGCTGCTATTGGAGGAAGCATCCACATCAGCACCCTGGATATCAGCCAGATCCGGGGCGTTCATCTGAAGTATGGTCTCGGTTTGCAGCAATATTTTTCTCCCTTCGCTCAGACAGATGTGCTTGCGCAAAACGTGCAAAAATATTCCATTGAAGTCGGTTCCGGTTTGGTCAATAATTTTGCTGTGTACGCCCGACTCTCCCAGATTCTTTCTAAAGGATATCGGCGCCACTCGTGGGCTAATCTCAAAAGTTATTTTCTC
>JALWUI010000132.1:0-2417 GCA_027082775.1 Candidatus Kapaibacterium sp. | reverse complement strand
TCTCAGTGCTGCTCACTTCAGTGAACGATTTTCGACGCAAATCAACATCTTCGGCGGTCCCTTAGAAGATGGACTGGCATACACTGGCATTCCAAAATATTTCCTGAAAGACCGCATCAAGCGACGCGAAAATTATTCCTACTGGGAAGGCGATTCTCCCGAAACCTTCTTCGGCATCCTGCGTCGACCGCAGGAAATCGAAAACTTTTCACAACCCCACTACGAAATTCTCAATGACTGGCAAATAACCGACAATCTATCACTCAAATCGATCCTGTTCTACTACACAGGCGACGGATTCTTTGACTTCGACGGTTCGTGGGCAGATGCTCAAATGCTGCGCATCACTCCCGAAAATGGATTCCCACCCAACGTTACCATTTCCAACGCAATTATCCGCGCCTTTGTCGGAAACAAACACGGCGGCTGGATTCCCCGACTTCAGTGGCGCCACCAGAACGGGCAACTCACAGCCGGCGCTGAGATCCGTATCCACCGATCAGAACACTGGGGCAAAGTGCGATACGCTGATGGATTGCCGAAAGGGTACGATCCCGACTACAAATTCTACAGCTACAATGCGGGAAAAGATGTTTTCTCGATCTTTGCCCGTGAACAGTATCAGCTTACTACCTCCACGCTCCTATCTGGCGATATCCAGTTTGCTTACAAAGCCTACCGCTTATTCAACGAGAAAGCGGGCAAACAGTACACCCGATACTTTACAGTGGATGGGGACACCATATCCGGTGTCGGCACCATCTTTTTCATCCCCTATTTCTTTGTCAACGGTCGGCTGGGCATTCGGCATCAGATCAATCCCTCGCTGGATCTATTTGCCAGCATCGCCATCACCCAACGGGAGCCGCAGCGACAGTCCCTCTACAACGCAGCCGGATCGTATTACGGTGAACGCCCGTTGTTCCAGAGCGACACCAGTGGCGGGCGCACGCGATATGATTTTTCAAAGCCGCTGGTCAAGCCGGAGAAATTACTGGACATAGAACTGGGAGCATATTACCAGGGCACCAGATTGCAACTGGAAGCCACTGCGTACTGGATGGAATTCTTTGACGAATTAGTGAAGCAGGGACAGTTGGATATTTTTGGTCGCCCCGTCTATGGTAATGCGCCGCGCACCCGCCACATCGGCATAGAGCTGCACGGTGGCTGGACTATTCCGCTGTCGCCTGGACAATCGCTGCAGCTCAAGGGGAATCTTTCCCTCAGCCGGAATCGGCTCGTTGACTACACGCATTACGAAAAGGACACAGCTATGGTGCTGGACGGTAACCCCATTGCTGGCTTTCCGGATCTTCTGGGTAACCTCCGCCTTACTTATCGAGCCGTCCAGTGGTGGATCAGTGCCCGCATCCAGTATGTCGGCGCGCTTTACACCGATAACTTCAAGCGGGAAGACCGGAAAAACGATCCTTACACGCTGGTGCACCTGGAGGGGACCTACCAATTCGATCTTGCTCCTTTGCAATACCTTCGGCTCCGTCTGGCAATCAACAATCTCCTGAACACCCTCTACTCCAGCTTCGGCGAAGGCGCTGAATTCTTTCCCGGCGCTGAACGCAACCTGTACTTCGGCATCGAGATTGGGTGGTAGCGCACACAGGGTAAGATGTTCATTCTCAACGTCCCTTGCTGTATGCCCTGTACCTCTGTTCATCCACAGAAGTTTGCAGGGTACATCCCTGCTGTGCACGATAACCTCGACTCCTTCGTTTATCCGCCCGTGAAGGTTGATCCTCCTGCCTCCGGCACAGTGATCACCCTTCCGTGTACAGAGTTTCAGTTTCACAGAAGGATTCTTTCCATGAACGCAACGGTTTACGTCGGCAACCTGCCGTATCGCCTTCAGGAAGAGCAGTTAGCCGAAGCATTTCGCCCCTACGGAGAAGTGATCTCCGTCAAGATCATTACGGATCGATTCAGTGGTCGCTCTCGCGGCTTCGGTTTCGTCGAAATGAGCACGCCGGAAGAGGCACAGAACGCTATCGACAATTTGAATGGAACAGAACTGGGAGGCAGGACCTTAGTCGTTGCTCCCGCCAATCCGCCGAAACACAGCGATCAATCAGCATAAGCACAGCATTCACTGACCGCTGCCCGGTGCATCCCTGGGGATACACCGGGCAATGTTTCGTTATCCCTCCCCCGAACGCTGGTTCCCGATGCTCCAGCGAAATTTCTCTGTTTTCTGCACCTTCTCCTTAAGGCGGTTTCGTGCATCCGCTCTACTGGGAGCGCACGCTCTTAGGCGTGCATTCTCTGCCGACTGAAGTCGGCGCTCCCAGTCCGCTGGGAGCGCTCCCCTTAGGGTGCATTCTCTGCCGACTGAAGTCGGCGCTCCCGGCAATTGCTGACAGAAGCCGGCGCTCCCGGTTCGGCGCAATCCTGCTGGTCCC
>JALWUI010000131.1 GCA_027082775.1 Candidatus Kapaibacterium sp. | reverse complement strand
ATTTTTTGCATTGGCAAGGGAAATTAGCTGCTGCGATTCCGAAGTTCGGGGGAAAGCAACAGGAAAGCCATCGGGCTTTCTACTCTTATATACACGCAAGCGGACAAATTTTTGCGTCACTCACGGAAAAATAGAGATTTTGGTGGAAGCATGGGGAGAAGATAACTCCATCGGCTTTCTATTTCTAATATACACCTAAGCGGACAATTTTTTGCGCTGGCGGAACAAATTGAAGGTACATTTGCGAATTTAGGGGCGGAAAGAGCCACTGACTTTCTACTCTTATATACACGCAAGTGGGCAGTTTTTGCGCTGGTCAGGGAAAAACTTGCTGCTGCAATCCTGCGCGCAGGGAAAGTGATGAAACGAAAACCCGGCTTTCTACTCTTATATACACGCAAGCGGGCGATTTTTTGCATTGGTCAGGGGAAACTTGCTGCTGCAATCCTGCGCGCAGGGAAAGTGATGAAACGAAAACCCGGCTTTCTACTCTTATATACACGCAAGCGGGCGATTTTTTGCATTAGTCAGGGAAAAACTTGCTGCTGCAATCCTGCGCGCAGGGAAAGTGATGAAATGAAAACCCGGCTTTCTACTCTTATATACACGCAAGCGGGCAAATTTTTGCGCTGGTGGAACAGATCGGAGATGCATTTGTGAATTCAGTGGCGGAAAGAGCCACTGACTTTCTACTCTTATATACACGCAAGCGGGCGATTTTTTGCATTGGCAAGGGAAATTAGCTGCTGCGATTCGAAGTTCGGGGGGAAAGCCACAGAAAAGCATCCGGGCTTTCTACTTTTATATACACGTAAGCGGGCAAATTTTTGCGCTGGTAGAGCAGAGAGAAGGTGCCCTGGTAGATTTGGCGGAGGGAATAGCCATCGGGCTTCTACTCTTATATACACGCAAGCGGGCAATTTTTTGCGCTGGCGGAACAGATCGGAGGTGCATTTGCGAAAACGGCGGCAGAAATAGTCAGCGGCTTTCTACTCTTATATACACCTAAGCGAGCAAATTTTTGCGGTAGCCTGCGAAATTGTTTTTCTCCCGGAAGATTGGACAGGAGACACAGAAAAGGGGCCCAGGAAGTATTGAAACCGCAGCGACAGTGTTCTCCGATTGGCGGAAAGGGTGGGATTCGAACCCACGGTGCCCCGCTAAGGGCACACTCGCTCTCCAGGCGAGCCCGTTCGACCGCTCCGGCACCTTTCCGCATCCTGCCTTTTTCGGATGGTGTTGACGATTGTCGCTGAATTTTATGAAGAATGGCTTGCCGCCTGGCGAGTGTGATGTTTTCCAAAGATCTGGACAATGGCAGGAACCAGGCGTTCCACAGAACGCCACTGGAGCGGGAGAGAGTGTGGAACTGAGGGCAGTTGGGGTGCATAGACGGTTTTCATTCCCAGCCGGACTGCTTCGTTGACCCGCTGTTCCAGCAAATGGACGGGACGAATTTCACCGGTCAGCCCGATTTCTCCAAAAACTGCCAGATCTTTCGCAACAGGAATGTCGCGCAGGGAGCTGATGATAGCCGTGGCGACGGCGAAATCAACACCGGGGTCAGAAGTTCGCATACCACCAGCGATGTTGACAAAAACGTCGTAACGTCCCAGCGCCAGTCCCAGACGCTTTTCCAGAACAGCAATCAGCATATGGAGGCGGCGAATGTCGAATCCCATAGAGCTGCGCTGCGGTGTGGCGTAGCTGGACGGTGTGACCAGACTTTGCACTTCCAATGCCAGAGGACGGCTGCCCTCAACAGCGATCGTGATAACAGAGCCGGATTCTCCCTGGGTTGCCGCGGAGAGAAAGAATTCGGAAGGGTTGGGGACTTCGCGCAATCCCCGATCCGTCATTTCAAAAATGCCCAGTTCGTTCGTGGAACCATAGCGATTCTTTAGTGCGCGCAACAATCGATATGTGTGGAAGCGTTCGCCTTCAAATTGCAGGACCGTATCAACAATGTGCTCCAGTACTTTCGGACCCGCTAATGCTCCTTCTTTGGTGATGTGTCCAATCAGCAGCAGTGCGACGTTGTGCTGTTTTGCTGCTCGGGTAAGGAGCGCAGCCGATTCCCGAATTTGAGCAATGCTGCCCGGTGCTGATTCTAAGGCTGCGGTTGCCATCGTCTGGATAGAATCGATGACCATCACCCGCGTATTGCTTTGCTCCAGCAATTCCAGAACCGCTTCAGTGGAGGTCGTTGTCACCAGCCCGATCGATGGATGGAGGATGCCCAGACGCGCGGCGCGGGCGCGTATTTGCTGAACCGACTCTTCCCCCGTAACGTAGAGTGGCTGATATTGTTCAAGCTGGCTCAATACTTGCAACATTAAGGTGGATTTTCCAATGCCGGGATCACCACCAATGAGGATGGTAGATCCGGGGACGATACCACCGCCGACGACACGATCAAATTCGCCAATGTTCGTAAGAATTCGCTCCAGTGGCTCGGTATCATCTGCATCCAGCGGAATAATGGAGGGTACTGGAGTTTCGGTTTTCTTCGTAACACTCAATGGCTGCTCTTCGACCATACTGTTCCACTCACCACAGGCGGGACATCGCCCCACCCACCGAGGTGAGCGGGCTCCGCAGCTCTGGCATACGTACACCGTTTTACGTTTCATCTTTGCCATCTGGCATATTAGTTGCACAACTATTACGGGGTCTAATCGTTTAACGAGCTACTGTCAAAAAAAATGTGGACTCAACAGGGAACAGCGCTGCAGCCGATGGCAGAACAATCGTCACGGGATAAACCACAGCCGGACAGTTCAGTACCGGAAAAGCCAGATCGATCCGGAGAAGCCCCGCCAGAGATTTTCCCACAATATCAGCAGTACACTTTAACGCAGGAGGAGTACATTCGAGTTCTGGAGCAGAGTGTGCAGCTACTCCAGCGGGAAATTGAGCGATTGCGGGCACAACAGCCAGCGCTGCCCTCGTTACCGGTGGATCAATTGTCCCAGGCGGAAGAAGGGTTGCGGTATACCATTCAGTTAATTAAATTTTCCCACTCGCCGGAGGAGATTCTTCAGCAAATCCATCGATACCTTTCACAGCGATTCCCGGTCTTTGAGTCGGCGATGTTTCTATTTGAGGGTTCCGCGTTGAAGCCGGTCGTGACTTTGAGTGCGGACAGCACCATTCAGCAAACGATCGAACATTTTATGGAGGAGGGCATTATCGATTGGGTAATGAACAATCGCCGTACTGTCATCATTCCCGATATCCACGTGCAGGAGAACCAGCATTTGCATTACATTCTGGTACCGCTGTATCTCCGGGGCGCCAGGTTGGGTATTTTTATCGCAGAAACTGAAGCGACGCCCGCAGAAATGAACAATGAAGATCTGAAGGTTTTTACCGTTTTAGCCGAATCGGCAGCAGTGGCGATTGACAACATCCGGAGTGCCGAGGAAATTCAGAAAATGAATCGACGGTTGCAGGAGCTCAATCGGCAACTGCTGCAATCGGCGAAGCTGGCATCTCTGGGGGAATTAGCGGCAACGGTTGCCCACGAGATTAACAATCCTTTGCAGATTCTCCTGGGGCACGTCCAGCTTCTGGAGAGTGGCATCGGAGATCCCAAAGCCCGCATTCGGATCATTAAGCAGCAGGTGTATCGGATTCGAGACATTACGCAACACTTGCTGCAATTAGCCCGTAGCATTCCATCAGAAAGTCCTCCGGAGCCAGTCAATGTGGTGCAGGTTTTGCGCTCTGTGCTGAGCTTCCTTTCAGCTCAGTTGCAACGCGATGGCATTGAGCTGATAACGGAGTTTGAAATACCGGAATGCTGGGTGTTGGGCAACGCTTTACAACTGGAACAGGTGTTTATGAATTTGATTCTGAACGCCCGCGATGCAATGCCCGATGGGGGAACGCTCAGCGTAAGTGTCATACGATGGGATGAGCAGACAGTAGCAGTTTTGGTTCAAGATACTGGTGTTGGCATTCCAGAAGAACATTTACCCAAAATTTTCGATCCATTCTTTACAACGAAACCGCCGGGCAAAGGCACCGGGCTGGGGCTGGCTATTGCACGTGATATTATTCTCAATCACCACGGGCACATTTCGGTCAGTAGCGAGGTGAGCAAAGGAACCATTGTTCGCATTTTGTTACCCATTGTATCGATGGGTAAATCGCAAGCCGGGCAGCAGGAAGGAGCAGAAGAATGAAACGAGCGTTTTTCATCATCGGATGGCTGTTGTCCACGGGGCTGCTGGTGGCGGAACTCCAGTATACCCTTGAGGATCACAGGCTGGCTTTGAGCTTTTCCTCTCATTT
>JALWUI010000130.1 GCA_027082775.1 Candidatus Kapaibacterium sp. | reverse complement strand
GGATGGGACGAAGTGGGCGCCAGGGGATGCAGGCGGGAGTGGTGGAGCAGTTGGAGGAGATTTGAGCGGGGTAGTCACGAATGCGACGGTGATAGCGCTTCGTGGTCGACCCATCAGTAATGCAGCACCCCATACTGGGCAGGTGCTGCGGTGGAGCGGATCGCAGTGGCAGCCGGCAACCATCACCAGTAGTGGCGTTTTCTGGTCCCTGGGTGGCAATACGCTCAATGGTACGGAATTTATCGGGTCGCTGAATGCACAACCCGTGCGGGTCAAAGTGTATAACCAGACGGTCTTTCGCTGGAATCCTGATTCCAGCTTGCAGCGAGACGACGGTGGCAATGCGCGGGGGCGTGGCGCCGTGGATCTTCAGGCGTATCGATCTGCGAATGACCAGGTTGCAGCCGGTGCGTATAGTGTGATCAGTGGCGGGAAGAACAACAAAGTGGCAGTCGGCGCAGACTTTGGTGTTGTCAGTGGCGGATTAGGCAACGCTGTCCTGGCGACTGCTGCTACTATTGGTGGTGGTGCCAATAACGCTGCAGGAGCAATTTATTCGGTGGTTGGAGGAGGAGAAGCCAATGTTATCGAGTCAATTGCCCATTATGGAACCATCGGCGGCGGGTATTCCAATACGATTGCTGGAAAGTATAGCATCATCGGCGGTGGACGAGGTAACCAGATCGATACGGCGCATTATGCTGCTATCGTTGGCGGGCGAGCGAATCATATCGGCAATGGCGGTTCCTATAGCAATGGCGATAGCTATGGATTCATTGGCGGTGGGTATCAGAACGAAATTCAGGCGAATACCCGCGGTGATGTCATAGTCGGTGGTCGGCAAAATGTTATCGAATCAACTGCTGACTATAGTTTCATTGGAGGCGGTAAGAAGAATCGCATTAGCGCTGATTACAGTGCGATCGCTGGAGGATACAACAATGCTGTTACGGCTTCTTATGGATTTATCGGTGGTGGCGAGAGGGATACAGTTTCAGGCTCCTACAGCAGCGTTATCGGGGGATATAAAAATGTCGTCACGGGGAGTTATGGAGCGATCGCTGGTGGCTACCGCAATCGCGTTTCGGGATCCACAGGATTTGTTGGCGGAGGACGCTTCAATCGGGTTACGGGTGATTACAGTGCTATTGTCGGCGGAGATTCCAATCTGGTCAGCGGAGACTACAGTGTGATCGTTGGCGGCAAGAATAACAGCGCTTCAGGCGATTATGTATTGATCTTCGGACGCAATGTCCAGCCTACAACGAACGCCAGTTATCGCGTGTACTTCTTCGATTCTACCAACTATGGGTATCTGGTTATCAACCGGTTGGACGGCAATTATCCCATTCACGTTGGCACCGACAATCAGAACGGCAATGGGGCACATCTGACAGGAGCAGGTGCGTGGGTCAATAGTTCGAGTCGGGCGAAAAAGGATCGGTTCGAAGCGCTGGATAAGCAGGAAATTTTGCAAAAGATCGCGCAACTGGATGTGTCCGCCTGGTATTACAAAGGAACGCAGGAACGGCATATTGGACCGGTTGCCGAACAGTTCTTTGACCTCTTCCACACGGGAGTCCTGAACGATCCAGCAGCACGGCATTACATTTCGACGATCGATCCTGCAGGCGTTGCCCTGGTGGGGATTCAGGGACTGATCGAGTATGTGCAGAAATTAGAGCAGAAAGCGCAGGTGTTGCAGCAGCGAAGTGTTGCTTTGATCCGCCGGGTGCGAGCATTGGAAGCGGAGAACGCTGCATTGCGGCAGCAGTTGCGACAGGCGCAGGGTGAATCAGAAACAGCGGATGCTCTGTATCAGAATGCAATACGGAAGTGAGATAAATCGAGGAGCAAAACAATGCAACGTCGAACTGTAGGGATTCTTGGAGTGTTGATTGGTTTATGGTTACTTCCATTGCGGGCACAATACAGCTTGCAGCGCACAGTTTTCCCCTCAGCAGCGGGGAGCGCTACCAATAGCAGCTATACGCTTCTGGTAACCTTTGGTGAGCCACTCTCAGGAAGTTCGACGACTGGTTCTCAGGCTGTGACCGCTGGATTTCTGCTCCCCCATCGGGAAATTGAGATTGTAGCACCAACAACCGGAACGGTGTGGTATACAGGGGTGATGCATACCATTCGCTGGAACTGGATTGGACAAATTGCTCGCGTAACGATTGAATTATCAACGGATGGAGGGAGTAGTTGGAGCACCATTACGTCGAATATTGTCAATACAGGGGGTTATCAGTGGACGCCGACACAAACAGCATCACAGGCACGAATTCGGGTTTCGGATACCTATGCCCCTGCGATTCGAGCTGAGAGCGGAAACTTTACATTGCTCAATCCTGGTCCTGCCAGCATTACGGTGACCTACCCCAGCAGCAGTGCGGTGCTGTTTGCTGGTAGCGTCACGACCATAACGTGGTCGTGGACCGGAGTGATTTCCAGCGTGGATCTGTTTTTCTCTTCCGATGGTGGGCAGCAATGGGCGACCATCGCAACGGCGGTTACCAATACCGGCAATTATCCGTGGCACGTGCCGGATGATCCCACAGTGGTTGGGAAGATCCGGGTACAGCAGCATAACAATGCATCAGTGCAGGGAACTTCCGCTTCGTTCGAGATCCGGTCGACCAGCCAGACAGCGGTGCACGTTGCAATGTACCTGGAAGGTCCATTGAATGCTACAACTGGATCAATGCAGACGTTGCTGGAGCAAAGCGGATATCTACCAACAACGCAGCCGTACAGTCGATGGGGATATAATGGCACCGAGCAACGAGCATCGTGGCTATCGGGAATTGTGGATTGGGTGCTCATAGAGATTCGGTCAACCAATCAGACGGTGATCGCAACCACCGCTGGACTGCTGCGGAGCGATGGACAGGTGTACGATGAAGGCGGATATCCGCAGGTGCTGGTGCCGACCACAGTGTTGCCTGCGGGCAATTACTACGTTGTAATCCGCCATCGCAACCACATTGCGGCGATGAGCAGTACAGCAACTGCGCTGAGCATTGGATCCAGTGCGCTGTATGATTTCCGAACAGCTATGCATCGCGCCTATCAGCAGTTTGCAGCGGGGCAAAAAAGTATCGGGAATGTGGCAGCGTTGGTCGCTGGCGATGCCTGGAGTGATGGGATCATTAACGCACGAGATCGGGTGAAATCTCGCCAGCAGCTATTTCAGACAGGGTATCAGGATAGCGATGTCAACCTGGATGGTACTGTGAATGCAACGGATCGAACAGTTATCCGGAACAATACGTTCTGGGTAACGCAGGTGCCGTAAGAAGGCACGTTCGGACATCTGGAAAAGGGAGCGCTGTAAAGTTCCGAAAAGTTTGTTTCGGATAAATTCTTCCCGCAGAGAGCAAACGCTTCAGTGACTATACTGGCGGAAGGTGGTGTTCTTGAGCGGCGCTCCCAGTCAGTGCTTCTGACCAACACTGACGGTTCAGTGTTTCCCTGCTACTGGGAGCACACACTTCAGTGTGCATTACTGGGAACGCATCCTTTAGGGTGCACCTTCTCTGCCGGCTAAAGCCGGCGCTCCCAATCGAGCGCACGCTTCAGCGTGCATTGTTGCCGGTGAAAGCCGGCGCTCCTGATGGGTGCTTCCAACAGAGCGAACTCTCAGTGTGAGGTTGGATACGTGCAGGAGAGGTGCTGGCCATCTCCCGGTATTGCTTAATTGGCACATCGTTCGCCCAATACCGCCAGATTTTACCGTATTTTTGCAACATTCCAGCTCTGGAAAAAAGAGGGTAACGGGAAGAAAGGACATTGATGGCAAAACAGTCGAGAAAGCAGCGATCGACGACGAAGGTGGCGCGAGAGCAAAAACTCCAGCTTGTGTTTATTGGGGTGATGGTCATATTAACGGCGGTTTTTTTTGGTGATCAACTGGCAGGAAATTCCTTTTTCTGGGAAGATTTTGTTGAGCAGTTTTATCCTTTTCAGCACTTTGCCGCCCGGCATCTGGCTTCCGGTGTGCTACCGCATTGGAATCCTTACACTTTTAGTGGGATGCCATTTTTGGCGGATTTGCAGAATGGAGTCTTTTATCCACCGTACTGGATTTTTGCCCTCAGTGTTGGTGAGGATGGACGAATTCCCGTTGTGGTGCTGGAAGGGGTTATCATTGCCCATTTCTTGATAGCACAGTTGACAATGTTTTTCTTGCTCCGTTCCTTCCGCTTCGGCGTCTGGGCATCTTTGCTGGGAGCGGTGGCTTACGGTTTTTCGACGGCGCTGGTCTTCCACGCTTTCCATCCAATGATCGTTGCCCATCTGGCGTGGTTCCCACTGGTGTTTCAGTTCTTTCACCGGGCATTGACGCAAAGAGAGTTGGCAGCGGCGGTGAAAGGAGGATTGGTTGCGGGATTGGCATTTTTGTCAGGACATCCCCAGACAGCGTTCTATTTGTGG
>JALWUI010000129.1 GCA_027082775.1 Candidatus Kapaibacterium sp. | reverse complement strand
GTATTATATCGATCCGGATGGGGCATCATTCCGCACACATTACGATGTCGATTCACAATACCGGCGATATTGCCCAGCGAGCCATTTGGATTTGCCACCTCGGTAATCTCTCCATCAGGAGTGGCATAGCGGAACAGAATCTGGTCCCCATCTTCCAGCGCTTTGAGCCCATCCGGATCGATATAATACCGACCATCGGCGTGTGCAATGGGAATACGGAGCACCTGTCCAGTGGTCGCCGCCGCCGTAAACGGAGAGTCTACTGTCTCAACGCGCAGAAAAACAGAGCGGCAGATAAAGCGCAGCGATGCATTCTGAAGTAATGCTCCCGGCAGCAATTGCGCCTCGGTCAAAATCTGGAATCCGTTACAGATGCCCAGGACATAGCCACCGCGATCGGCAAACCGTTTGACTTCCTGCATAATGGGAGAAAATCGGGCAATGGCACCGGGACGTAAATAATCGCCGTAGGAAAACCCGCCGGGCAGAATGATACAATCCAGATCGGAGGGAAGAACACGATCCTTATGCCACAACGGCACGACTGTTTCGCCCATTACGTGCTCAATGGCATACAGCGTATCCCGATCACAGTTGGAACCGGGAAAGATGACCACTCCATATTTCATTGCTCACTCACTTCCGCCTCTTCCGGTGTCAGGGAAATAGAAAAGTCTTCGATCACAGGATTTGCCAAAAGTTTAACGCAGGCTTGCTCCACAATCTGCCGGGCTTCTTTTTCAGAAGCCGCCTGCACAGAAAAGCGAAAGAATTTGCCGACGCGCACATTGCGAATCTGCACAAAGCCCAGGGAATGCAACCCATCTTCAATGGTTTTCCCCTGTACATCAGCAATATTCCGGCGCAAGGTAACAATGACAGAAGCGGCAAACTGTTGCATGCTTTTATCCAGCGATTGCTTTTACAAATCGAAAGGACCGGCAACTGCTTCATCATCCAGCTCTCTCCACCGCCGCAGCCGGTCAATGGTATGACGAATGACCGAGGCAAGGATATAGAGCACCATCACCGGAAACAACAACACTCCTTTGGACACAATGACCACGATCGTACCAAAGACAAGGAAGGCAAAGCGGAAGGGATATTCGCGTATTCCCTGCTTTGAAAGCTTCGGGATACTGAAAAAGCGAATGGTACTTGCCATCAAAGCTGACAGAATGGCGGTGACGGCAAGGAATGCAGCCGTACGCCAGCGATCGGGAATAAGTCCTGCCTGATCGTAAAACAGGACATACGACAACAGTGTTAAAGCCGCAGAGGGAATGGGCATCCCAACAAAGTACCGCTTATCCTCAAAATCGGTCAACTGGACATTAAACCGGGCAAGTCGGAAAACCCCTGCTAAGGCTGGCAGTGCCGAAACCACCACGCCCCAGGCTTGAAACTGAGCAAAGTATGCGTGATAGATCAAAAACGAAGGGGCGACCCCAAACGAAACGGCATCGCAGAGTGAATCCAGTTCCACCCCTAACTCGCTGGTGGCTTTAATCAAGCGGGCAACCATTCCATCCAGCATATCGAACACAGCGGCTAAGACAATAAACCCTGCGGCTGCCCAGTAATGACCGGCGCTGATCTGCACAATGGCGTTGAACCCGCTGAACAGATTCATCAGGGTAAAAACGTTCGGGATGATTGAACGTGTGATTCGAAACCGCCTTTGCACTGGTACTCCTGCTTTGTTCCTGCCTTACCAGGGGTTTGCTGCAAAATTCAAAGATACGAATTTTGGTGTTCACGCCATAGCTGTCCTGCCATTACTGCAATCCCAGAAATCGGGACAATCGCTTCCACGTGGCAGCACGGGCAGCTTCATAGCGATCAAACAGCTTTCGATCAACTTCCCCCTGATCGATAAAGCGCTTCAACTCCCGAATCATTTCCCGTACACCATTGAAAATGAGTTCCATTTCGCCAATGACCAACCGGCTCTGGGCTGAAATCGTCGCGCTGCTGCGCAGTTGCTGGAGCGACTGTTGCACCATCTCCACCAGATTCTCCGTTCCAGTCAACAAAGCAATGGCTATGGAATCCGGCTGCAATCCCGCCATATAGGCATCGCCAACGAGCACAACATTGGTGTACGCTAAAAAAGCATTGGCAGAACCCATCGTGCCAGCAAACTGCGGCAGAGAAAAGTGCAGAGTATCAGACTGGTGCTGTGCCTGCGATCCGGATGTCGATGGTGTTGCCGGCGATATCTGGTGTGACTGTGCACTGCTGATCAACGGCAGCCAGCCCAGCAATATCCCGATGACCCACAACATTCTTTTCATTGTGACTCCTTTCGATCGTTCCATTGCTCAATGACCTGCTTTATTCTATCCACAGCATCTTCCACATCACTGGCGGCAACATCCAGATGGAAGACCGCCCGAATGGCATCTTCCCGAAGTGCATTGAACAACACGCCCATTTCCCGACACCGTGCAACAAATGTAGCAGCAGGCTGGAGAAACGGTGCCAGGTGGAACACCACAATGTTCGTCTCCACGTGATCTGGATCCACAGAAATTCCCGGTAACTGGCGAATCTGCTCAGCAAAGCGTTTCGCATTGTGGTGATCCTGTTTCAACCGCTCAATGTGGTGCTCCAGTGCATACAAAGCAGCGGCGGCTAAGATACCCACCTGCCGCATTCCGCCGCCCCACACCTTCCGCCACTTATGCGCCCGTTGCACCATCGCTTTTGATCCCAACAGCATCGAGCCAATCGGTGCACCCAATCCCTTGGAGAAGCACACAGAGAGAGAATCACAGTAGCGGGCATAATGGGAAACCGGGATGCCAGTTGCAACGCTGGCATTCCAGATCCGCGCGCCATCGCAATGGACAAAGAGGTGATGCTCATCTGCTACAGCCCGCACCATCTCAAAGAATTCCAATGGCAATACTGCGCCGCCATACCGATTATGCGTTTGCTCCAGACAAATGCCACGGGTTGGCGGCAAATAATACGCGCTGGGGCGAATAGCCCGGCGCAGCATCCCCTCACTCCACACTCCTCGTTGACTGGGCAATGGGTACAACTGCAATCCCGAAAGCACCGCCGGAGCTGCTGTTTCATAGTGGAAAATATGCGACTCACTGTCAACAATGACTTCATCCCCCGGTTGCGTTTGTGCCTTAAGGCACAGTTGATTTCCCATTACCCCTGTGGGTACAAACAGTGCCGCCTCTTTCTCAAACAGCTCACACATTCGCTGTTCTAACTGCTGCACCGTTGGATCTTCCCCATAGACATCATCGCCAACCGCAGCCGCTGCAATCGCATTCCGCATCGCAGCAGTTGGCTTTGTCACCGTATCACTGCGCAAATCCAGAAGCTTCATTCGTCACTGGGTTTTATTTGTTCCTGTTTGCTTCCAGAACTTTTCAAATTCGCAAATTACAGCACGATCGGGAGATATCCACACAACGATGGGACGGAAAAAGAAGAACACGCAGAGCTGGTGGATTCCAGATGGTAATGGTGGGCTGGGGGCACCAGCGGGCGAATACACCCACATTGTCGTCCGGGGCGCACGAGAGCACAACTTAAAAAACATTAGTCTGGAAATCCCTCGAGAAAAACTGGTCGTTATTAGTGGTGTTTCAGGTTCCGGTAAATCCTCACTGGCATTTGACACGCTCTATGTTGAAGGCAAGCGCCGCTATGTGGAGTGCCTATCACCGTATGCGCGACAGTTTCTTGGCATCTTAGAAAAGCCCGATGTGGATTTCATCGAAGGATTATCTCCCGCCATCGCCATCGATCAAAAAACAGCAGGTACCAATCCCCGATCCACGGTAGGAACGATCACTGAAATCTACGACTACTTGCGATTGCTGTTTGCGAAAATCGGAACGCAGTTCTGCGTCGATCATCCCGACGTTGCGGTGGAAGCGCTGAACGAGGAAGAAATGGTGCAGACCGTAATGGCACTCCCGGAAGGCACGAAGGTGCAAATTCTGGCACCGCTGGTCCGGGGGCGCAAAGGGCACTACCGCGCTTTGTTTGAACAACTGCGGAAAGCTGGTTTTACCAAAGTCCGGGTCGATGGCACCATTGCAGAGCTGGAAGAAGGGTATGAGGTCAGTCGATATAAAATCCACAACATCGAACTGGTCGTTGATCGCCTGACCATCCGTCCCGCTTTGCACCGCCGCATCGTGGATTCTTTACATCTGGCTTTGGATTGGGGCAAAGGTAGTGTTATCGTGCTGTGGTACAATGAACAGCAGCAGCGCTGGGAGGAGCAATGGCTGAATCTGCATCTTGCCTGTCCCGTCTGTCAACGCTCGTATGAACCCTTAGCACCGCACCACTTTTCCTTCAATTCCCCGCGAGGCGCCTGTCCGGAATGCGAAGGATTGGGCATCCGGCGGCAGTTTCATCCTGAACTGGTTGTCACAGCACCGGACAAATCCCTGGCAGATGGCGCGATCGAACTTCTGGGAAAAAAGCGGCGCACGTGGCTGTGGCGCTTAATAGACGCTGTGGCAGCGGAACATCAGATCGATCTATCAACTCCCTATCGTCAGCTTTCCGAAGAACACCGCCACATTTTACTCTATGGCACAGACCAGGAATACTCGGTAAAACTCCCCTTCGATCAGCGACCATACGCGGTGCGCTTCCCTGGGTTGCTCCAGATCTTTCTGGAAGAATACCAGCGGACCGAATCCACTCCCAGGCTGCGACGGTACGAACGCTTTATGGCAACATTGCCGTGTCCTGTTTGTCGCGGGCAGCGCCTCCGCCCTGAAAGTCTGGCAGTCCGCATCGCTGGCAAATCCATCGCAGCCATTGCCGCAATGAACATTGAAACTGCGCTCCAGTTTCTGCAACAGGTGCAACTATCACAGCGAGAACAAAAAATTGCTGGAATTGTGCTGAAAGAAATCGTTGAACGGCTGGGCTTTCTGGTTGACATCGGCCTTGGATACCTTTCACTGGATCGGCCAGCGAACACTCTTTCCGGCGGCGAGGCACAGCGGATCCGCTTAGCCGCCCAAATTGGCGCGCAACTGGTCGGCGTGCTCTACGTGCTGGACGAACCCAGCATCGGACTCCATCCGTCGGACAATCGCCGCTTGATTCAAGCGCTCAAATCCCTGCGAGATCTGGGCAACACAATCATCGTTGTTGAACACGATCGGGACACGATCGAAGCGGCTGATTACCTGATCGATCTGGGTCCAGGTGCAGGCGTCCAGGGTGGAGAAATTCTCTACGCCGGAACGCTCCGGCAATCGCTGAGCAGGCAAAATGGGAAATCGCTGACCCTGCAGTATTTGCAACACAAACGAAAAATTCCGCTACCCAAACAACGGCGAACTGGCAATGGCAAAAAGCTTTGCTTGATCGGCGCATCGGGGAATAACCTTCAGAACATTACGGTGGAATTCCCGCTGGGATGTTTCATCTGCGTCACGGGCAAAAGTGGATCGGGAAAGTCAACGCTGATCAACGATACACTGCACCCCATTCTGGCACGCCGTTTCCACAGAGCACAGATGCTTCCGCTGCCTTACCAGTCAATTGAAGGACTGGAGCATCTCAACAAAGTTGTAGTCATCGACCAATCGCCGATTGGTCGCACAACTCGATCGAATCCAGCAACGTATACGGGTGTCTTCACCGAAATCCGCAAACTCTTTGCACAGCTTCCTGAGGCGCGGGTTCGGGGATTCACTCCCTCCCGCTTTTCTTTCAATGTTCGTGGCGGACGGTGTGAACCCTGTCAGGGAATGGGCGTAAAAACCATTGAAATGCACTTTCTGCCCAGCGTGACCGTGCCCTGCGAATTCTGCGATGGCAAACGGTACAATACCGAAACGTTGCAGGTCCGGTATCAGGGCTATTCCATCGCCGATGTGTTAGAGATGACCATCACGGAAGCACGAACGCTGTTTCAGGACATCCCTGCCATCCGCCGCTACCTGCAGGTGCTGGAAGACATTGGGCTGGGCTATCTTCGTCTGGGACAGCCAGCGCCCACGCTTTCAGGTGGCGAAGCGCAGCGGGTAAAGTTAGCTGCTGAGCTTACCAAGGTCGCAACGGGCAAGACCCTTTACATTCTGGATGAACCCACGACCGGCTTGCATTTCGAAGACATTCGGATTCTGCTCCATTTCCTCCATCAACTGGTCGATCGCGGCAACACGGTCATTGTCATCGAACACAATCTGGATGTGATCAAGACCGCCGATTGGATCATCGATCTGGGACCGGAAGGTGGTGACAAGGGCGGAGAAGTAGTCGCCGTCGGAACACCGGAGGACATCGCCAGCAATCCCCGCAGCCTGACCGGACAGTATCTCCGAGCGGCATTGCAGGAATGAAGCCCCGTATGCCACGCTCACCGCTTCTCTCCTGCCGACCTCCGGACAAAGGCAAGGATTAAAAAGACTATCAGTGCAGCAGCCGATTGGAAAAACACCAAGGTAAACCCCGTTGGGAGATCCCAGTAGTAAGAAGCAACGATTCCAGCCACATTGATCGCTGCTCCATATACCCACGCAAAAATCAACCCTCTACGCAACAGGTGACTCACCAATGCTGGAGCTAAGAGAATCGCAAAGATCACAAAGACACCAGCCAGCTTCACAGAGCTGGAAACAGTCAGGGCAAACAGAAGATAAAAACCCAGCTCACGCCATCTATTTCGCAGGTACCGCTCCCGAAAGTAGATCAGTATGGCAATCACCGCATAAAAAATCGCCGTATGGAGAATATCCTGCCGGGGCACAAAGAGAATATCCGCAGCGGTTAAGGATAAAAAATGTTCTGCCCCCTGTGCTGACTTGGACAGCAGGAGGAAAGCCAGCGCAGCAGCGAAAGCATAGGCCAGACCAATGAAGGCTTCTTGAAAACGCTTCTGGAATTCAGCAAGGTAGATAAGCAGCGCTCCTCCCAGCGTTGCAGCAACAGCAAATTCATAGGAAAAATTTTCTAAATTGAGGAGTAGCGCTATTGCCAGTCCCAGCGCTGCAAACTGCCCCAGCGCAATATCCGTAAAAATGATGCCTCGATGGATGATTTCCCGACCAAAGTAAGCGTGGATTCCCAGGAGCACCAGGGAGAGCAAGATGGGATCCAGCAGAATATCCATCAGGGCTGTACCGTTAGTTGTTTAACGATGTAGTCAAACAGATCAAAAATAGAGTGAATGCCGGGCAAAGCCTCGACATCGTGTGGCAGAACTTTGACTGTTGCCTGCGTTTTCGACGCAACGTAGCGAGCTGTCTTCTGTTCGTGGTACACATCCTGCAAAATCCACCGAACTTTTGCTGCCCGCATTTGCTGAATCAACTGGCTCAAATGTTTTGCGCTGGGCGAAATGCCGGGCAATGGTTCTAAGGTTCCCACCAACTGCATTCCATACCGTCGAAGAAAATAGTCGTACAGTTTGTGGTAGGTCACCACTTTCGCGCCCTTCAACGAAGCACATTGCTGGTCCCACTGCTGCAATTTCGCCTGCCATCGGCGAAGGAAGTCCCCCAAGCGCTTGCGATACAGGGGACAATGATCGGGATCCAAATCGCACAATTTCGTTTCGATCGTGCGCGCCAGGACCGGAATATTGTGAGGATCCAGATGGTAGTGTGGATGCCCCTGCGGATGGACATCCCCTGCTGCTCGAGAAACTGCTTGTGGCTGCTCTATGAGCGACACAGCCGTCGAGAGGTCTAAAAAGCCGCGGTTGCCCGGAAAAATGGCAGGATTGTTTGCCTGCCGCACCAGCGGCGGAAGAAACCCAATTTCCAGCGAAGCCCCTTGAATAATCAACAAATCGGCTTTCCGGAGCTTTGCAATATGAGAAGGCTTTGGCACAACGAAATGTGGATCCTCGCTCCCCTTTGCCAGCGTGTACAGAGAAACCTGATCATCTGCAATCTCTTCCACCAGACTCCGAATCCACGGATAACTGACGACCACCCGTAAAGGAGCAGCCACCACCGTGGCCGTAACAACTCCAGCGATCCAGAATGCTACGAAAAAATGCTGCATTGTTGCTTTCCTTTCTTACGACACTTCTCTCATTAGTTCTCCCATTGTGCTGCTCCCGTATCGGGTAACCTGCGCTACTCTCCGAACAATCATTGCTCCACTCTCAAAATGGATGGGCGCCGTGAGCACCGATAGCAAAAATTGCTTCCAGCAAAACCTGCCATACTGGCTGCCGCCGCTGTTCCCAGAATCCAGACCGATCCCATTCTCCCTGGAGGCGGAAACGTGAATACTCCGAAGGATCGTATTCAAGCATTATCCGGTATGAACTCAAATCTGACGGCAGTGGCAGCGACTGCGACGCCAGCTCTACTGTGTTCTGCAATAGGACGTTATACTGGATCCCCGCTGCCCATCGTCGATGAAAGCGCCACACCAATTGTGCATACAACCCTCCCTGGGACCGGGAAAACGGCTGTTGAACGCTCAGTGTATCCTGCACTGTGTACCGCGTGCCCCGCTGCGTTCGCACCAGATACTCGCTCTGGAGCGCAACCCACCGATAGGAATCCAGAAAGTACTTTGCCGTGAGCTCTACGCCACCCAGATTCGCTATCCCACTTATCCCCACAGGTATTTCCTCATCTGGAGCAACAGCACGAATGGAGCCACGGGCATAGGAAACGCCCGTCAACAAAGAGAGATCACCAATGTCAACGGAGGTTTTGACCGTCCCTACCCAGAGTCCGGGAGCAGAAGCGGAGCGAACCTCAGACGTTCCTATCTGAAAACCTTCGTTGCCAAAACTGAAGGAATTGGTCCCCTCCAGAAGTTCCAGCACAAAGAGCAGGTAGAAATCTGTTGGAGCAACCCAATTCAGATGAATGCCGGTTTCGCTCAGTCCTTCTTCTCCCAAAAACAACTGGTACGGCAAGGGAGGGCGAGAAAATTCCTGCACGTGCAAATGTTGCGCGTTGAGCCGACCGAAGGCGCTACGAAATCGACCAATTTTCAACTGAAACCCTCCGGGAAGCCCCCGAGTCTTGACATAGGCTTCCTCCAACGCTGCTCCCTCTGGATGGAAGGAAATGGTAGCAGAAAGATCGAAATACGGATCGACTGCTGCGTACAAATTAAGCTCTCCGTAATTAAAATTGAAACCAGCGTTGCGATGCAACTCTCCCTGGACTTCTCCCGGCAAGAAACATCGACAAAAAAAGCCCGGGATTTCTAACTGGTGATACCGCTCATCCGACACGTCTCTCCACACGTATGAAGTACTGGCGATGAAGGAAATATCCGGAACAAATGCAGCATTGGAAAAAGGATTCATCGATCCTGACTGACCGTAGAGCGGCAAGAATCCCAGCACAACCCAGAGTAGCACCCACATCTCACTCCTTTCTTGACCTTTGCAGAATGCTGTCAAAAGAACATTCCTAAACGAAAACCACCAGTGGACAGTGCACCAACAGCATCCTACTGAACATCCACCGGCCACGGTTGTGCCGTCAACACATACTCTCCTGAGGAGGCACACTGGAACAGGTGCCACAAATGCAGCATTGAGGTACGAAGCGCAGGAGGCGCTAACGCCAGCCATTGGGAGAGCATCGCTGGTTCAGCACGGGCGGAAACACCCGCCAGCCAGTCCTGGAAGAACAGCTCTAAGAGGCGCTCCAGCGGATCCTTATGCCGGGGATAAAAGCGGAGGCGCACCTGCTCACTATCAGAGATACCCAGGCGGGCTTTCATCAAGCGAACGGCTGTATCAAAATTGCCGACAACGTCCGCCAGTCCTAAGGTCACAGCCGTATCACCAGTCCATACTCTGCCCTTTGCTAACGTCCGCACGGTATCCAGCGACAGCCGACGCCCGCTGGCAACACGTCGAAGAAAGGTCTGATAGCTCTCGGTTGCCAGCCGATGGAGAATTTGTTTGTCGCGCTCCTTGAAAGGCAGCACCGCATTCAAATCCACGGCTGTGGAAGATGTTGCGATGGAATCCACGGTAATTCCCAGCTTCTGAAACATCTGCGCTAAGGAAGGATAAATGATGATCACGCCGATCGAACCAGTCAAGGTCAGGGGATGCGCAATAATCGTATCGCAACCGCTGGCAATGTAGTATCCACCGGATGCAGCCAGATCGCTCAGCACCGCGTAAATCGGTTTGCGGGCTCGCACTTTCTGAATCGCACTCCAGATCCCATCGGACGCGGAAGCAGAACCACCCGGACTATCGATGCGCAAGAGCACACCGGCGATGGTTGTATCTCGCGCAACTCGCTCAAGATACTCCACATAGTCCCGCTCCGCAATGACAGAAGGTTCTCGCAATTCCTTTTGACTTTTCGGAACAATACTCCCGGATGCAACGATGACAGCAATGGTCTTGCGCGCCGACTCCATCCGCTCTTTTGCTTCCAGAAAAGAGGTACTGGAAAGGTATTTCATAACGGAAATTTTTCGGAGCTTGTTCCGAATCTCAATTTTGCTGCCATTGACCGAAACACCAACTTCGACCTTTACCACTCCTTCTTCTTCAAGGGTATCGCCAATGACCCGCTTCCGCAAAAAGTCCACGAACTGGCTGTACGTCATCAGGCTATCGACCAGCCCATAGCGCCGAAATTCGGTGGGCGAATAAACCCCCGAATGGAGCAAAGCACGAATTGTATCCGGTGGCAAATGGCGGTATCGACTCACCGTTGCCACAAAACGATCCTCAATGGTTTGCAAAACAGCAGCGTATTCCTCGCGCGCTGCTGGGCTAAAATTGGTTCGTGAAAAACTCTCGCCCGCAGATTTGTATTCCTCCAGCGCTTCGACGTGAAACTGAACGCCCAACTTCGACAACGCCTTTTTGAAAAACAGCGACACGATCGCAAATCCGTTCCATTCCAGGATACCATGAGCTGGCATAAAGATGGAATCCGCAACGGAAGCCAGGTAGTAATCTCGTTCGTTACCGAATTCCAGAAAGGCATAGACTGGCTTCCCGACGGTGCGAAAAGAATCCAGCGCAGCGATGATCTCAGAAGTTTTGACCCACCCGGCTCGCAATTGTGACGCTTCGAAGGCAATGGCAGCGATATTCGGATCCTCTCTGGCAACTCGAATTGCCTGCAGAATTTCAAAATGCGTTGGTGCAACCGGCTCGGTGAAAATCGACAGGGGAGATTCTGGTGCACGCTCCCGCACCACCCCGCGGGCATCCAGCCACAGGATCGTATTAGACCGGATCACAACCGGCGATTTTTCAAAAGCAGAAATCGTGAGCGCAATTCCACCAACGAGCACAATGAGAATGACGGCGATAATAATGCCAATGATCAAAATCGGAATCCACCACCGCGAGGAACGTCGCTGCTGCATATACGCAGGCGGTGGTGGCGGCTGATACCCCTGCTGTTCCATCAGGCTTCCCTTCACTATTGAACTACGCGCTCGCAGTTAAACGCTCAAACGGACGAAAAGTTGCGCCCCAGCAATGTTCCCAGCGTCAGGATTCCAGTAGAAAACCTTCCAGTTCTTCCATCCCCGCCCCTTCTCGAACAATGGTGAAGGGTTCAGCGGTCAGATCCAGCACGGTGGAAGGTTCGCCCAATGAAAAGTTGGGAACTTTGAGAATAACATCCGCAACGGCTTGTAACTCCCGAATCAAATCCTCAAAAGAATCAAAAACCACATCCTGAGCAAAAGCGGAAATTGACAGCAGCGGCTCCCCCAATTCTCGCAGCAAAGCCAGCGTTACCGGCTCATCAGGGATGCGGATTCCCACCGTGTGCCGCCGCGGATGCATCGCCTGCTTTGGCACTGCTTTCGTCGCTGGCAAAATAAAGGTATACGATCCGGGGATTAGCTGGCGAATGAGCTTAAACGCCGCATTCGATACGTGGGCATACTCAGCGATCGGTGTCAAAGATTCGATCAGGAATGTCATATACTTTTCCTCGCTCATTTTTCGGTACCTCCGAATGCGTTCAATGCCCGCTTTGTTTTGTAAGCGGGTAGCCAGAGCGTAAACCGTATCGGTCGGAATGGCAACAATGCCGCCCGCCTGAAGAGCTTCAACAGCGCGACGCAATTTCGTGGGTTGTGGCGTTTGCGGATTCATCTCTAAAATCACAGCTTTCATCGGGGTGTTCCTCTGATTTTTTCGACAAATCTGCGGTAATTCAAATGTAGCAAATTTTGGCTGAATTTCCAAACGCACTACCTTCTTCCTCGAATTTGCCGATAGCCTTACGATGACTTTAAAGATTCCTCCGCCCTGTGCGCTTTCCGGAAAAGCGCTGCTTTTGGCAAGTATTTGTGGATAAGCTTCACCTGCGTGCGGCACTCAACTTTCCTCTGGGAGAAAGTGCCGCCTTCGTCAAACTACCGATTTCAGCTATCTTCACCCTTGTAGCAGTGTTTTCCGGTAACGCTGGCAAGTCAAAAACCAGTACGGCTCCTTCAGAATGCCCCTTGCCACAGTGTTGAGGGAGACTTCTCTACGGAAATCTATGTTTCTGCCGATTTCACTTCGTGCGTCTGTCCATCGACTGAAAGCGCCGGGACGTCCGGCATTCGAAGTTGCTGCAAATACGTGTAACTATGGAGTCCGGATCGGTAGATCGCCAGAAACTCCCGACCCTGCGCTTCGGAAATCTTCCCCGCCTGGATCGATTGGTGCACCCATCGTTCTACCTTGCGCGCCAGCGCTTTGGGATTAAACTCTACGTACTCCAGCACGTCCGCGACGGTTTCCCCATCCAGAATTTGCTCCACAACGGGCTGACCGTCCTGAATCATAATGTGCACAATGTTCGTATCGCCAAACAAATTGTGCAAATCACCCAGAATTTCCTGATAGGCACCGACTAAAAAGATACCCAGAAAGTACGGTTCTCCCCGCCGCAGCGGATGGAGCCGGATGTAAGGTGTATGGCGGAACCCCTGGATAAACTGATCCAATCGCCCATCGGAATCACAGGTAATGTCCTCCAGCGTCGCTGCTACAGTGGGCGGCTCATTCAATCGATGGATTGGCACCACCGGAAAAAGATGGTCGATCGCCCACGCATCGGGCAGCGACTGGAAAATGGAGAAATTGCAAAAATATTTTGCCGTCAACTCTTCTCGCAGCTCATCAAATTCTTCCTGCCAGTGCGGCAAGGGATGTTGCTGTGACAGCAGTTCCACCTTGCGGGCAATACTCCAGAACAGACTTTCCGCCAAAGCCCGCGTTCGCAGATCGAGCATTCCCAATGTAAACAGGCTGAGCATCTCCCGCTTCAACTGCAATGCATCGTGCCACGATTCCCGAATATTCCGCGGCTCCAAGTGGATGTATGTATCGTAAAGCGAATGGAGCAGCGGATGATCTTCCTGACGCAACGTCATCGATTCCTCCCACACCGGGAAGGTCGTGGACTCCATCACATTCACCACCAGCACTGAGTGGTGAGCCGTCATCGCCCGCCCGGATTCGGTGACCACGTTCGGATGAGGAAGTCGGTGTTTTTCACACAGTTCGTGGAGCGTGTAGATAATGTCATCCGCATATTCCTGCAACGTATAGTTCACACTGCTGGGATGAGAGGAATGCGTGCCATCGTAATCGACCCCCAACCCGCCGCCAACATTCACATACTCGATATTGCAGCCATACTGCCGCAACTGGACATAGAAGGAAGCCATCTCACGAAGTGCTGCTTTGATCGTGTGGATGTTGGTAATCTGGCTACCCAGATGAAAATGGATCATCCGGATATGCTCCAGCCAGCCGTGCTGTTGCGCAAACTGTAACGCCTGCAAAAGCTCCGTCGCATTTAAGCCGAACTTGCTCTTATCCCCACCGGAGTGCGCCCACCGACCGCTTCCGGCAGTGCTGAGCTTGATACGAATCCCCAGTTGCGGCTTGACCTGATGGTGCTGCGCAATATCCCGAATCAACTGGAGTTCGTTCAGCTTCTCGATCACAATAAACACCTGACGCTCCATCTTGCGCGCCAGTAACGCCAGCTCGATAAAATCGTGATCTTTGTATCCATTGCAAACCACCAGGGCATTGGGATCATCCAGAATGGCTAAAACCGCGTGCAACTCCGGCTTCGATCCAGCTTCCAATCCAATTTTGCGCTTCGATCCATACCGCAACACTTCCTCCACCACTTCTCGTTGCTGATTCACCTTGATAGGATAAACAGCAAAAAATTCTCCCTGATATTCTGTCTCTGCCGACGCCTGTTCAAACGCTCGCCCCAGTTGCTCAATCCGATCACCGATGATATCCGAGAATCGGAGCAACACTGGAGGATGCACGTCCTGTTCCAGAAGCTGGTGCACTAATGCCAGCAAATCAATTTCCACCGTAGCATCCCGCTGTGGTCGTACAACGACATTACCTCGATCATTCACACTAAAATACCCCTGCCCCCATCCTTCAATGTTATACAGCTCAATGGCTTTCTGGATGGACCACTGTTGTTGTTCCATTCCTACGGTGCGGACTTTTCTTTGGGAGACTCAATATTCGGACCAATCATTTTTTCGGGACGAACGATTCGGTCAAACTCTTCTGCGGTCAAAATTCCCAGCTCAATCGCCGCCTGTTTCAGCGACAAATTCTTTTCATACGCATACTTTGCGATCTTCGCAGCATTATCGTAGCCAATGTACGGGTTCAACGCTGTCACCAGCATCAGGCTGTTTTCCACATAAAACTTCAATCGCTCCACGTTGGGACGAATACCGACAGCGCAGTACTTATTGAACGACTGACAGGCATCGGAGAGAATCCACACACTTTGCAGGAAATTGTAAATGATCACCGGCTTGAACACATTGAGCTCAAAGTTTCCGGAACTCCCGGCAAAATTGATCGTTGCATCATTGCCAAAAACTTGCGCACACACCATTGTCATTGCTTCCGACTGCGTTGGATTGACTTTGCCCGGCATAATAGAGGACCCCGGTTCGTTAGCAGGAATAAAGATTTCCGTCAGCCCACACCGCGGACCGGAAGCCATCCATCGAATATCATTGGCAATTTTCATCAACGACGCTGCTAAGGTCTTCAAAGCGCCGTGGGCAAAGACCAAGGCGTCGTGGGCAGCTAAGGCTTCAAATTTGTTGGGGGCACTGCGAAAAGGATACCCGGTCAATTCAGCAATTTTCGCTGCAACGCGCTCTGCCCATTCCGGATGCGTATTCAGTCCGGTTCCAACGGCTGTTCCGCCAATTGCCAGATCATAAAGCCGCTTCAATCCCTGATCAATACGTTCCAGCGCCAGAGTAAGCTGCTGCACATATCCAGAGAACTCCTGACCTAAGGTAAGCGGCGTGGCATCCATCAAGTGTGTTCTGCCAATTTTGATAATATCCTTGAATTCCTCCGATTTCTGCGCCAGCGTATCTCGCAACGCTGTCACCGCCGGCAGTAATTTCTCGTGTATCTGCTGCACGGCTGCAATGTGCATTGCTGTCGGGAAAACGTCGTTAGAACTCTGCGACTTGTTCACATCATCGTTCGGGTGGATCGGATCTTTGCTCCCCAGTTGTCCCCCCGCAATCTCAATCGCCCGATTCGCAATAACCTCATTCACATTCATATTGGTCTGCGTCCCAGATCCCGTCTGCCAGACGTACAGCGGGAAATGCTCATCCAGCTTACCAGCCAGGATTTCATCTGCTACCTGCACAATCAAATCCCGTTTGAATTCCGGCAATAGACCCAGATCAGCATTCACGATCGCCGCCGCCTTTTTCACAATGGCTAAAGCATACACCACTTCCAGCGGCATCCGTTCCTTACCAATAGAAAAATGCTGAAGGGATCGGGCAGTCTGCGCTCCATAATACCGATCAGCCGGCACTTCCACTGCACCCAGAGAATCGTACTCCACACGCACGTTCATCGTTCCAGCTCCTTTTGTTTCTAAGGTTCCAACCAAACTACAAAATTAACAATCCATCTGGTGATGGCAACTACGACATTGCGACGAAAATAGCGTTCCTGGAACAGAGCTGCTCCATTTTGCCATCCTCCAATCAGAACACCACAGCTTCTCAACTTGAATTACTCCCAATTCTCAGCACGATAGGCTCCTGGACCGACAAACTCACCTATGCTCAGCAACGCTACCTCCACGAGTATCTGGCAGACACGGAAAGTATTCCTGAATTTCCACAGAGAATGCACGCGAATTTTAACC
Organism: Candidatus Kapaibacterium sp.; assembly: GCA_027082775.1. Taxonomy (GTDB): domain Bacteria; phylum Bacteroidota; class Ignavibacteria; order Kapaibacteriales; family WFXC01; genus WFXC01. The sequence goes on along the minus strand of JALWUI010000129.1, from coordinate 467 downwards.
GGCATCCTACTGGAAGCGCCGGCTTTCGCCGGCACATACCAGGAGCGCCGACTTTAGTCGGCAACGAATGCACGCTGAAGTGTGCACTCCCAATGCACGGAGCAAAGCATACGCTTCGGGGACACCTGTAGGGGCGAAGCGCCGCTTCGCCCAATGGACAACCACACCGGGTCGCCCCTCCGCAAAATGACTCACGCACGCCGCAAAGCCCACCCTCCCAGCAAACGAAAACGCCGACTGGTGTCAGCTAAAAATTTCCACTTCCTCCCGGAAAAAGCTCAAAAGAAATCCTCTCCCTTATGGCACCTGCGTCACCCAGAATGTGTTGTTCCGTATCATCGTCCGATCCGCCGCATTTACCGTCCCATCCAGCGTTACGTCACTGCTGTCATACCCAACGTTGAATAACGCATTCCGACTTTCTGCCCGATCCCTCGCATTGATAATCCCATCCCCATCTACATCCC
>JALWUI010000128.1:11274-16682 GCA_027082775.1 Candidatus Kapaibacterium sp. | reverse complement strand
AGGATACATTCTGCTGTTGAATAGCCTGCCGACCTTCATCTTCCCGGTCTTCCGCCCCTTCCTGAGCCCGGAAGACGGCGTCCGGACCGCCAGCAATGATACCCTGTACCATCGACGGTGGCGTGCCAAAGGTGGGGGGACATTCCGCTGCATCCAGAATACCCAGCCGCCCGCTGGTGCCAGCACCGACGTAAAACAGTCGCCCGCCGGAGCGGAAAGCATCAACAATCGCATCGACTGCGCGGGCAATGAAAGGAATCTCCGCACGGACGGCTGCCGGTACTTTTGCGTCTTCCTGGTTGATGATCTCCAGAATTTCGGTCGTTGAAGCGCTGTCAATTGCTGCTGATGCCGGATTTTTTTGTTCAGAAGGTATCGTCCCCAGTTGTCGACACAGTTCTTCGCTCATCGTTACTGCGGGGATTGTTTCGATGGTGTTTGGAGGCGTTGTAGCGCTTCGAAGTAGCGGCGGATCAGTTGCTCATAGTCCCGCGTGTAGTTGAGTTGCAGGGAACGGAGCAGCGTTTCAATCGTGTGGCGCTGCTGCTCTAATTGCTCCAGATCGATGGTGGGCGCGCTTTCTCGATACATTTTCTTTGCGGTTTGTGCTTCCCGTTTCTTCTCGAAATCGCGTTCTCGAAGCGATCGGGTGGCATCTAACAGTCGAGACAGAATGCGTTCCTGCCGCCGCAACGTTTCTTCAGTGATGCGTCCGCTTTCCATATCGGAGCTTACTTCCTTCATTTCTTCAGCGATCTTTTTCAGATCACCCAGAATGCGTTTGCCTTCCGGAGCGTTCTTCTGCTGCTGGTTTGCCAGTTCTTGCAATGATTGCTGCAACGCACGCTGCTGTGCAGCTAATCGGGCAAGACGACGCTGGGCATCTTCCTGCAGCCGTTCACCCTGAGCCTGTCCCAGAAGTTCCTGCATTCCCTGATTGATCAGTTGCTGCTCCATTGCCATTTGCTGGAGTTGCTGCATAAAGCCCGTATCCCCAGGTCCACTGCCCTGCCCCTGTCCCTGCCCCTGTCCTGTCCCCTGCATCATCGAAAGCGCATTCTGCATCTGCATCATACAGGCATTCATTGCACCCATTGCTTTCGATTGTGCTTTGGCAGCGCTTCGGGGCGATCGATTGCTTAATTGCCGGATGGCTTCCTGCATCTGTCGCATCGCTTCTGCTAAGCTGTGCGCCATTTCGGGCGTGACCGCAAACGATTTCTGGGCTAATTCGTTCAGCCCTGCAATGATGTTGCGAAGAGCTTCCATTAGTTTCGCCTGCTGCTGTGCCAGCTTCGTTAAGCCTGCCGAGTTGAATTCCTGCATTGTGGTCTGTTGCTTGAGCGCTTCCTGCAAATGGCTGAGTTCCAGCATCGACTGGATCGACTGCCGCAGGGTTCGGATGGCTTCCTGAGAAACTCGTTGCTGCATTTTCGATTGCAACTGCCGCATCTGCCGGGCAAACTGCTGTAGCTTTTGCGCTGCCCGCTTCTGCGATTGCTGTGCCTGCTGGTAATTGCCCTGCTGCATCTGCTGCGCTGCTTGCTCCATATCCTGCTGGAGTTGCGATTGCTCCAGTTGCTCCATTGCTTTGCGCATCTCTTCCAGCGGCATATCTTTGCCGATTTCCTTCATCAGCGCTTCCAGTTTCTTCATTTCCTCCCGCAGCTTCTGCAGCTCTTGCTCCAGTTGCTGCTGCCGCTCTGTCAGCTCCTTCCGCTGCTGCTCATTTGCAGGGTTGGCGTTTTCTAATTGCTTCCGGAGTTCCTCCTGTTGCTTTGCTAACTCTTCGCTTCGCTTTGCTAATTCTTCCGCCTTCTGTTCTGCTTTGAGCCGTTTCAGAATGTTCAGGGTTCGTTCCAGACGACGCTTGAAATCTTCTTCATCGAACTGGAAGTTTTTGACCATTTCCTGCAATTGTTGTGGATCGACCTTCTTGAGCGCCTCCTGCAACTGCTGTGCTCGCCGCTGAAGCAGGGGATCATCGATTTCCTGCATCAGCTTCTGAAGTTCCTGGTATTTTTCTAAGGTTTCGCGGGAAATGGCTTTGTGTTCCTGCATCTTCTGGACCATTTCCTGCAGCTTCTGCTGAATCTGCCGGAATTCTTCACGAATCCGTTGCTGCTCCTTGAGAATGTCTTCGATTTTTTTCTGCTGTTCCCAGTCGATTTTGCGTTGTTGTTGCTTAAGCAGTTCCCGTCGTACCGCTTCGGCTTTTTGCTGCAACTGTTCTGCTTGCTGTACTAATTTCTGCAGGTGTTGCTCGGCTTCCTGGTGCACCTGATCCGCTTGCTGGAACACTTCATCCAGCGATGGGAAGTGGACCGTAAAAACCGGAGTGCGTGCTGCTTTGGGACCGGAAAGTTGATCGTTGTCCCGGACTTCGACGAAGCATTCAAATTGATCGCCGGGCGTTGCGTTGAACTTTGCAAAGTCCAGGATGTAGGGAACTTCAAAGGCGGTGCCTTCCGGCGGTAAAGAAATTCGTAGTTGAGTGTAGTGCGGATCTGGCTGTGTGAAAGCGGATTTTGTCAATCGGACGAAAATGGTAAGGGAAGAAAATCCAAAATCATCGGTAATCGCTACCTGAATCGGCAATCGGGCATCGTCGCTGAGCTCGACGTCCGTCGTTGGAGACAGCAGGGTGATCGTTGGCGGTGCATCGGCAAAAACAGAAAGGGTATAGCGAATCGGGTTGCGGTTGGAATAGCCAGCCGAATCCTTCAGGCGAATAAAGTACGTTCCGGATTGCCGGGCGGTCCATTGCACGGAAATCCGGTTGTGCTCAATGGTCATCGGAATGACCAGCGTATCTGCTTCGGCTAAAGGATGCTGGGGAAGAAAGACGAGCGCAGCATCCGCAACGGGTTTGTTGGTCAGTGCTGTCAGGTGAATGCGGGAGCCATAGAGTGTGGCTAAGTCTGCGGTGCTTTCATCAAATTGCCTGGTAGGGAGTCTGGTATATGCTGGTGGCTGGACGGTGCCGCGAATGATGCGAACCGCAGGGAAGTCGACAACCCGGATCGATCCCGTTGGAGATTGAACGACGGTCGTATGCCACGGTGCTGAAGCATAAAAGTGTACCGAACGTTTGAGCGAAGCCAGTTGATATCGATAGGTTCCATCCGATTCCCGCTGGAGTTCGTAGCTGCTGAACTGTTGCTGCGATCCTGCTTTCAGGTGGAGCGTCACTTTTTCCGGAGCAGTGCCACTGGCGGTAACTACCAGCTCCATTGTGCTGCCACGAGCAACGGTGGTATCCGTCGGATGCACGAAGAGGCTAAAGGGAGCAGGGGGAATGAACGGTTGTGTAAAATGCCAGAGTCGATAAAGAGCGGCACTATAGCTGGAAGGAGCAAATGCAAGGGGGGCGAGAAAAAGGAGCAGCGCAATGATGAACAACAGCAGGATTCGCCGAAATCGTCGGGTATCCAGGATTTGATCAAACGGAAGCGCGAGAGCATCCGATGAAATTGCTTCAAATCGAGCCAGCGCCAGCTCCGCAGAAACACCGCGAGGCTGCATGCTGGTGCGATAGAGCTGCAGGGCGTTACTCAGCCGGTCGTTGATGTGCGTGAAGAATTTCCCAACGCGAAGTGCAAATTCTTCCAGAGATGGCGGCTGTAGGATTCGGAGTGCCTGGAGCGGCGCCGTTCCTGCGGCAATGGCGAACGTGAAAACCCAGAGCGCAATGCCAGTTAGCACGAGCAACGTTCGGATACCAGCGGAGGTGTGGAACGCCATTTCCAGCAGAGCAACCAGAAAGAAAAAGCCCAGGGCGACAGCCGTAGCGGTCAGAAATCCTGTGACCGTATGCAGCCAGAGTTCTTTGTACTGTGTGCGCCGGAGCTTGCTGCTCAGTTGCTGGTAAAGCTGTTGCGTTCGTTGCTGTGCTGCTGCCATCATCTGCTCCCGGTTTTATTGTTAATGTGTGAGTGCCCACAGGAGAATATTTACCCCGAATTTCAGTGCTGCTTCCCGTCTGTCAGGTGGATCGCCGTGGACTTCCGGATCTGCCCAGCCATCGCTGGGATTACTTTCGTAGGTGTAGTAAACACACAGCCGTCCATCGTAGAAGATTCCGAATCCCTGCGGAGGCTTGCCGTCGTGCTCGTGAATCTTTGGTGGACCCTGGGGAAAGGGAAAGGCGATAGAATAGATGGGATGCGAGAATGGGAGTTCGACAAAATCTCGATCGGGAAAGACTTTTTTCATCTCCCTGCGAATGTCCTTGTCCAGTCCGTAGTCATCGTCGATGTACAGAAAGCCCCCGTTCTGGAGATAAGCGCGCAGATTGCGGACTTCCGCATCCGTGAATTTGACCCCACCGTGGCCGGTCAGAAACAGCACAGGATACAAGAAGATGTTTTCACTTTTAAGGTCAACGTATTCAAAAGTTGGGGTAACGGGTAAGGCGGTGTATTGCTGAAAGAATTTGAGCAAATTGACTTCTGCTGATGGATCATTGTACCAGTCACCGCTACCGCTATATTTGACCCGTGCAATCCGGAATTCGCTGCCGCTGGCTTGAGCAAACGCAGTAGTGGTGAGGCTCCACAGCATCAGAACGCAGAGCACGTGGGAACATCTCATTGCGGCTGAACTCCTGCATTTGTTGACAATACCCGGATTCGATACGAGAGATGACGCTCCATATTGTGCTGCATCCGCCGCTGGATACCGCTATGCTGCTGGATATCGACAGATGACAATTTTTTTCTGATTTTGCTCATACCAGGGGTAGCCGGCGATCTGGATAAGGTGTTCTTCGATCTGTACATCCGGAAATTTTTTCTGCGCTTCTGCAATTTCCGCTGATAGGTCTCCCCCTTTGAGCGCAGCAACGGTGCCACCGGGACGCATAATGGGGTGAGTCCAGGAAAGCAGTTGCACCAGCGGGGCGACAGCTCGACTCACAGCAACGTGGAAGTGGTGTTGATATTCCGGCTGATCGGCTAAGGCTTCTGCCCGAAGCGTGCGAACGGTGATGTCCCGAAGTTCCGTATGCTGGGCAAACATTTTGACCATTTTGGTCTTCTTTGCCATCGAGTCGATGAGCACGATCCGAATATCAGGGCGCGCAATCTTCAGGGGCAATCCCGGCAAGCCGCCGCCGGTGCCAATATCGATCACCCACGCTTTGTGAGGGATGTCCACGTATTTTAAGATAGCCAGAGAGTGCAAAAAGTGCCGGGCGTACAGATGGTGAATGTCCTTGCGCGACACTAAATTGACCCGCTTGTTCCAGTACACGAGGTCATTGTGGTATCGTTCCAGAATTACCAGTTGGTCTTCTTCCAGAATAATCCCATTGCGAGAACAGACAGTCCAGAGATCGGCAATGTCAGATATTTCGATTTCCTGCGTCTGGGGAAACATTTACGAACCGATTTGTTAGTGAAAACATT
>JALWUI010000128.1:0-11264 GCA_027082775.1 Candidatus Kapaibacterium sp. | reverse complement strand
CCGTTTTTCTCCGTTATTCTTCCGGTTTACAACCAGCCGAAACTGGTGTTGCGGGCGCTGGCATCGTTGCAGGCACAGGATTTTCAGGACTGGGAATGCTGGATCATCGACGATGGAAGTACTGATGCAACGTCAGCGGTGATCCAGCGGTGGATTCAGCAGGAACCACGCTGTCGGTTTGTCCACCTGCCGCAGAACCGGGGAGCGGCAACGGCACGGAATCGAGGAATTGCGATGGCACAGGGAACATTTGTGACTTTTTTAGACGCCGACGATTGGTATCACCCGGCACATTTACAGCGCCGCTGGCTGTATGCCCATCTGTATCCAGAGGTGGTGTGGTTCTACGGCGGTGTGCAGGTGATCGGTGATCCATACGTTCCGGACGTGCGGGATCCCCGGCGGAAAATCCACGTGCGCCACTGCATCATCGGTGCGACCTTCGTCATTCGCCGCTCCCTTCTATGCGACGTAGGCGGCTTTCCAGCGGTGCGCTACGGGGAGGACTACTTCCTGTTCCATCGGTTACGGCGCCGGGGCATTACGCCCTATCCTGTTCCCCACGCAACGTACGTATACGACCGCACCCATTCCAGAACAACACGGCTGCGGTAGTAGAGGGAAAGAGCAAATTTTTTGCCGGCGAAAGTCGGCGCTTGCAACCCATCGGGTGAAACATCGATCGCCCCTGCCATTGCACTGGGAGTGCACGCTTTAGCGTGCCTGGGAACGCACACCTTAGGATACGTCTACTGGGAGCGCACACTTCAGTGTGCATCCATTGCAAGCGCACGTTTTAAAGTGCATGCCGACTGAAGTCGGCGCTCCCAGTGGGGGGCCGCTTCAATGAGCATTTGCCTCATTATTCACGCACACCCGTAGGGGCGACCCGGCTGGTCACCCATCGGGCGGAGCACCGCTTCGCCCCTATATGCCGTTTGAACCTTTGCCGGCGAAAGTTAGTACTTCCAGCCAACGCTATTGATGGAGATGCTGCAAATTTCTGTCGAACCACTGCTGCAGGAAGCGCAGCGCGGTGAGGAGCTCTGGAGCGTTGCATTCAGCGATCGTCAGGTGATCGGTGGGGTGAACGTAGCAGGTGTGAATTCCAGCACGTTTGCCCGCTTCAATGTCGCGCTCCTGATCGCCCAGAATCCAGCAGAACCGGGGATCCAGATTCCATTTTGCAATCGCCTGGAGCAGCATCCGCGGATTCGGTTTGTGACAGTTGGGTTTGCCGGCTTCTTTGAGCGCTGTGCAGGCAAAAATATCATCGAATTGCCAGCCGGTGCGAAGCTGGAGTTCCTGCTGCATCTGTTGGTGGATCGTTGCTAAGTCCTCGGCGGTCATCACACCCTTTCCAACACCCTGCTGGTTGGTGACCACAATGGCGCGGAACCCGCTGGATTTGACCCACTGGAAAAGCGGGAAGAAATCGGGGCGGAAGTGGAAGGCTTCCGGAGTTGTGATGTAGCCGTCCGAGCCGTAGTTGACGATGCCGTCACGGTCGAAAAAAATACCGACGCGCGCTGACTGAAACTTAGTAGTACCCATAGTACCGGAGAATTTGCGGATTTTTGCGCCACTTCGGTTGCACCTTTACGTGAAGATCTAAGTACACTTTGCCGCCGAGATGAAATTCCAGCGCCTGTCGCGCTTTGATCCCGATTTCTTTGATTTTTGACCCGTCCTTGCCGATGAGAATGGCTTTTTGCGATGGTCGTTCCACGATGATGTTTGCCGCAATGTACCACGTGTTGTTTTCTTTTTCTTTGACTTCTACCAGTTGCACTTCCGTGGAATAGGGGATTTCTTCGTGGGTGCTGAGAAAAACCGCTTCCCGGATAAATTCGGCGATGAAAAATCGTTCCGGATGCGTACTCAACAGTTCCGGATCATACAGCGGGGGGGACTGGGGAAGATACTGGTACAGGGTATCCAGCAGGCGGTCGAGATTTTCGCCCGTCACAGCAGAGATTGGAACCACTTCCCGGATTTTTCCGGTTTGTGACAACTGATGGATCATTGGCAAAAGCTCCCGCCGATTTTTCAGCAGATCAATTTTGTTGATAGCAGCAATGACGGGAACGCCCAGTTGATCGAGTGACATTTCGAGCTGCTGTTCTAAGCGCTCGATTGGCAATTCGCGTCGGGTGGCATCCAGCAGAAGAAGCACAGCATCTACTTCCTTGAGGCTCTTCTGAACGATTTTCAACATTGCCCGATGCAGCTCATAGCGGGGCTGGAGGATGCCGGGCGTGTCGATGAACACAATCTGCATTCGGTTATCGGTGTAAATGCCCAGCACCCGCTTGCGCGTCGTTTGCGGCTTTGGAGTAACGATGGAGAGTTTCGTTCCTAACAGGCTGTTTAAAAGCGTCGACTTGCCGACGTTCGGTTCGCCGATGATGGTGACAAATCCAGCGTGGAAGTCGGAGTCGTCGGATGAATCAGCAGCTGGTGCGTCCTTTGATTCCGCAGGTGGGCTCAAGTGTGCACTCCCGGAAAGATCAGGAGAGGAAGCAGCAGCATCCTTCGTTTCTTCCAGCGATTCCGTCTTTTCCTGCGGATCGCTGTGGGGTTCAGGAGTTTCCATCTGTGGGATTACCCGTTGTTGCACTTGCTGTCTGTTGGGTTACTGAACGACGGATATGGTGCAGCAACGATTGAAAGGTCGGGATCGGGAGGTCGGCAATAGTGTTGAATGAGCGCGTACCAGCCGCCGTTTCGACCCACAGGGTGCGGAGTTGCCACCATCGCTGGAGCGGATCCGCCGTTCCCCCGTACCCCTGAAGTTTGGACAGGGGAATGATGGTCAGCCGCCGTCGTAGAATGCCGGAGCGGAGAAAGAGCACGTTGTCGCCCAGAGCATAGCCGAAATGGCGGTAGTGGAGATAGGATCGAAAAGCGGCGAAGGGAATGAAGAATAGCAGGATCCATCCGGCGGGAGAAAAAAGCAGGAGGAAGCTCCCAATGGCGCTGAGGATTGCGGCACGATAGAGTGCCAGCCGAAGCCAATGGCGAGGATGAACAGGCTGGAATGTTGAAGGCAGTGCGATGGAAAAATGATGCTGGAGGAATTCAGCGATCTCGTCGTATGTGCTCAACGGCAACAGGGGATATTGTGCTGCTCCCTGCTGTGGCTGACTGGCAGTGGCGCCGCCGAGGGATGCAAGCTGGAAGCGTTCCAGCACAATGTTTGTGGTGATGGTAAAGTGCTGAAGTTTGTGCCGGGGAATCGTGTAGGTGCGGCGAGTCAGAATCCCGGAAGTGGTAATCAATTGCGTCGGGTGCACTTCGATTCGGAAATTGCCCAAAAGGAGCGTGGTCAGAATGGCACTGAGAAGCTGGTTGAGCAGTACGGTGCCGATCAAAAGGCTTACCGTAGGGAAGAACGGGAACTCCAGAGGGTTATGCAGTGCACGGTTGATGCTGGTCGTGACGGTATGCAGGATGAAGTCGCGCAGCGAATCAGGAAGAAACTGAAAGATCAGGGCGATGAGGAAGAGGGTAACCGGAAGAAAACGCACCAACCCCAGCAGGAGAATGTGGCTGTTGGGAACCGCATACGCCGGGATTGCACTCCGGGAAGAAAGTGGATGGTGGGGAATCGGAGAATGCTGCAGGTGTTCCTGTCCTTTCCGCTCCAGCAGCAGTTGCTGTATTTGCTGCGCTTCAGCAACGGATATGGCGTTGAGCGATACTTCTGTCGTTTGCGCTCCGGCTGTTTCAATTTCTATTTTTGCCAGCCCCAAAAGGCGGTGGAGGAGGTCCCGCTGAATGTTGACATTCTGAATGCGATCGTATGGAACCATTCGCTCCTGTCGCTGCACGATACCCCACTGGATGATGATTCCTTCAGAGGTAAAGCGGTATGAGAATAGCCGGTACCACAGGAGGAAGTAGGGAATCGTAACGGCGGCGCCAATGAGTGTTTCGGCAATCACCAGCCAGCTCAGCTCTTGCGTTCGCTGGTAGGCGATCAGGAAAAAGATCGGCAAATACTGGGGTGCCGCTTTCAGAGCGCGGTACAGGATGGTGAGAGGATGCAGCCGGTGCGCCTGATCTTCCATCATCAGAGGACGTCCGACGCTGTGAGACGAGAGCGAATGTAGTCCCGGAGGGAGAGCGCGAAGCTGGTATCCAGTCCGGGAATTTGCACATCAGCTTTCCGGGTGCCAGCAGTAAAAATCACTAAGGTTGCCAGCGCAAAGAGACGTTCCCACAGGGATCGGCTGATCTCAATGTGCTGAACCCGCGCAAGGGGAACAAACGTGATAGTTTGCACAATGATTCCCCGCTGGATCACGATGTCGCTTTCCAGAATCAAAAATCGCCACCGCTGGTAGTACAGAGATGGCAGCAGCATTGCGCCCAGCAATCCACCGAAAAGTGTTACGGCGGCTGGAAATCCGACAAAAAGCAGATGGACAGGCAGCCAGAGAAGATCCACAACAAAGAGAATGATAGACACCAGCACGCTTCCTGTCATAAGCTGAAGTCCCCAGATAGTCCTGACTTCCGGCGCCAACTGATAGATATGCTCTTTGTGCTCTGGAAAAATATCTTCAATTTGCATCGCTGCTTCCACGGATTGTTGCTGTTCTCATTGATTGCCGAAAATTGGCAGAATGCGTTGCTGGATCGGTTCGCTGAAAATGTGGATCACGTTATCCGGTGCGATCACGACGTCAATTTCCGTTCGCATTCCAAATTCGCCCGGTATATAGATTCCCGGTTCGATCGAGAAGGAGGTTGCCGGTAGAATGCGTCGGTAATCGTGTGTTTCGTAGTTGTCTAAATTCGCCCCCGGACCGTGGACTTCTGTGTAGATGTTATGTCCGGTTCGGTGAATGAAAAATTTTCCATAGCCAGCTTTTTCAATCACTGTGCGGGCTGCGTCATCCAGCTCATACCCATACACGGGTTGATTCTCGCGGTATCGGTCAGCCAGCAGGTGGATTGCAGCATCGCGAGCCTCCGTGAGCATAGTAAAAACCTTAGCGTACTGTTCGGGAACGCTCTCGCCAACGTAGCCCATCCAGGTGAGATCGGCATAGGTGGCATCAGGTGTTCGTGCTTTTGCCCAGGCGTCGATGAGGAGCAGATCCCCCTGTTCAATGGGACTGTGGTGCTCAGCCGTGGGGATGTAGTGAGGGTCGGCAGCGTTCAGCGTCGTTGCAACGATCGGTGGATGGTCCGTCATCAGCGCCAGATGGTCGAATTGTTCCAGAATCCAGCATTGCAAGTCATATTCCGTGACAGTGCGAGCCGCTAATTGTTCTCTAAGCCAGCGAAAAGCGTTTACGATGATGGAACGCAGTTGTTTCGCTGTTCGTTGGTTCTCTTCAATCTGTTCTGTCGACCAGCGGGCGGTAAAGTATTGCAACAGGTCGGCAGAGGAACCAATTTCAATCGAAGGATTCCCAGCGCGTAGCAGTTCCAGCACTCCAGCATCGGCGGCGGAGACAGCCGGTAGCGTATTGTGCGGCGAGTACTCGGTGACGATACGGGGATACCGCTGTGCCAGCCATTGCAATGTTTCTTCCCATTCGAGCTGCGTTGTGTAGTGAATCTCATCCGTTGGGAGCCACTGGAAAGCGGAAGCATCGATGCGGTGGATGATTTTGATAGGTGGTTCGTTGGCGGGTATACAAAAAATCCATCGCCGGGTGATGTGAACGTCCGGTGGCGGATCCAGCAGGGAAACAATAAATGGATTGGAGAGGCGGAAGCTGTACAGAATCCAGGCATCAATCTGGTGCTGCTGCAAAAGCTGCTGCGCCTGTAGAATATTTAAGCGCATTGTCCGTTTCCAATTTTGCTTGTAAAACTCTTCAGCGTGCTGCGAATATACAATTCTGGTGAAAAACAGGATCAGGATGTTTCACAAAGAGCAATGGTACTGATGCGGGACGTTCAAATGGAAAGACCGGTTGCTGTAGGACAACAGGTGCCTGCATTTGAGATGGAAGTGTATGATCCTCGGACCGGGAAGTTTGGGAAATTTTCTTTTGAAGAAGCAAAACGACAGGGGAAATGGGTCGTGCTCTTTTTCTATCCTGCTGACTTTACCTTTGTCTGTCCAACAGAGCTGGCGGATTTGAATCAGTATTACGACCAGTTGCAGCAAAGCGGGGTGGAAGTGGTCAGTGTTTCGACCGATACGGTGTACGTCCATCTGGCGTGGACACAGGCGGAGCCACTGTTGAAGGATTTCAAGATACCGATGGGTGCAGATCCTACCGGGACTGTTTCCCGGTTGTTCGGGGTGTATGATCCAGAAAGTGGACTGGCATTGCGCGGGTCATTTGTCATCAATCCGGATGGGACGCTGGTGGCTTCCGAAGTCAACTATTACAACGTGGGGCGGAATGCCGATGAATTGTATCGGAAAATTCAAGCCTGCCTGTACCTGAAAGATCATCCAGAAGAGGCGTGCCCGGCAAAGTGGCAGCCGGGTGAGCAGACGCTCAAGCCCTCAGAAGAACTGGTTGGACACGTCGGTGACGTGTTGCGGCGAAATTAGGAACGGGCTTTTCAAGGGTGGTGGCGATAGTTTCCCGGTCCTGCGGACCGGGGCTATCGCCATCTTTGTTTTGACAGCAACAAAAAGTATTGCAGATGGCAGGCATTGCGATTCAGAAAGGAGTGCGAGTCATTATTACCGGCGCATCCTCCGGCATTGGAGCAGCGCTGGCACAGCAGTGCGGAGCGGCGCAGGCGACCGTTGCACTCATTGCTCGCCGAAAAGATCGACTGGAAGCGGTGGCAGCCGAGGTTGAAGCCGCCGGCGGTCAGGCATATCCCATCGTAGCAGATGTTTCGCAGCCGGAACAGATTACCCCGGCTTTGCAGCAGTTGCTTGAACAGTGGGGCGGTGTTGAAGTGCTGGTCAACAATGCCGGGCGGGGTAATTGTGCGCTGGTGGAGGAAACAACGCCGGAACAGTTAGAGCGGATCTTTGGCGTCAATGTTTTTGCACTATGGTATACTACCGCTGTTGTGCTGCCTGTGATGAAGCAGCAGGGGCGGGGAGTGATTGTGAATGTTGCCAGTGTCGCGGGAAAATGGGGGTATCCGATCAACAGTGCCTACGTGGCGGCAAAGCACGCCTGTGTGGGGTTTACAGCGGCGCTGCGGACGGAGTTGCTGGATACTCCCGTTACTGCTTTCGCTGTTTGCCCCGCTGCAGTTGATACCGAGTGGCCCTCAGTGACTGAAGGGTGTGCTATCGGTGATATCTTTCTGGACGGAGTGCGGCGATCGAAACAGATTGCAGAAGAACGCGGTTTACCACTGGCACCGTTATCGCCTATCCTTTCCGCTGAAGAAGTAGCCCGACAGATTGTGGCGGCTATTGCTGAACCGCCGACCAATGACCTGTTTACGCATCCGGGCACGGCAGAAATGGCAGTGCTGGCAGCGCAGGATCGGAGCGCACTTGAACAGCAGATGCTCCCATTTTATCTGGGAGTCCTGGAAGCATATCGCGAACATCGACAACAGCAATCGCAGCAGTAATGGGCTATACGCCAATTCGACCGGAGCCAGTGACGGAAACGCCATCCGTTGCCCTGCCCAGACCACCACAGCGAATAGGCTTGCATCTGTTACTGGTGGCACTGACCTTTGTATCAACGCTGATGGCTGGAGCGCAATGGGTGGGTAAAAATCCGTTTGAGATTACCAACTGGGGCTACGGCTTGCCGTATAGCCTCCTGTTGATGTTGTTCATTGCCTCTCACGAGTTCGGACACTACTTTGCAGCGCGCTATCATAAAGTGGATGTAACATTGCCATACTTTATCCCCATTCCGTTTGTGTTCCTGTTTCCCTTTGGTACGATGGGGGCAGTGATTAAGATGCGCAGTCCGGTGCAGAATCGCAATGTGTTGTTTGATATCGGTGTTGCCGGTCCCCTGGCAGGGTTTGTGGTGAGTGTTGCTATTCTGGTTGTCGGTTTTCTCACACTGCCGGGAGTGGAGTATATCTACCAGATTCATCCGGAGTATCTTACCCGCTTTGGTGGCCAGATTCCAGAGTGGGGACTGTACTTCGGGGATATCCCGTTGTACCACTGGCTTGCTGCTCTGGCGCCTGCGGATGCATTTGTTCCACCAATGAACGAAATGTACCATTACCCCTTCCTGTGCGTGGGATGGTTCGGACTTTTTGTGACTGCTCTGAATCTGGTCCCTCTGGGACAACTGGATGGAGGGCATATTCTCTACGGATTGCTGGGCGATGCGCATCGCCATATTGCGAAGATTCTCTGGTGGGCGATGATTCTGCTGGGACTTGGCCCTGTCTTCGGATACCTCTATGATGTGTTGCAGCACGATTCGCCGGATCAGTTGTATACGTGGATTCAGACAGCGTTCCTGCCGCTGCTTCAGTGGATGCACGATACGGTTCCGTTTTACTTCCAGGCGTGGAGTGGTTGGTTGGTCTGGGCACTCTTTGTGCGATTCCTGACGGGCATTGCCCATCCGCCAGTGCCGGATCCACAGCCATTGACGCCGGGCAGGAAAATCCTGGGCTGGATTGCAATCCTGATCTTTTTCCTCTGCGTGGCGTATAATGGCATCTATGATGTGCCAGCACCATCGGATGCCGTGACGCACTGGATGTCCGGATTGGTTCAGGGAATGGTACAGTAAAAGTGAGCCAGTGTAACGCATTTAGATTTCTGCGGATTGTCAGGAAATAAGAATGCCGTAATGGCGGAATGTAGTACAAACTGGAGTTGTTGCGATGCGAAGGCTGTGGATCGTCATCCTCGTTGTTCTGCTGGGAAGTTTGTTGAGTGCGGTTGCACAGCAAAAAACGCCTGTTTTGAAAGCGAAGCCGAAAAAGCAGCCGGTGCCAAAGACAGAGGTTGGTGGTAAAGAGAAAAAGAAACAGAAGAAATCCGCAATACAAACCGGCGAAGCAGCTATAGATCAGTTAGTTGCAGGGAACTACCAGGTCGGATTAGACTTGAACCTCTTTTTTGGCTTTCCCCGTGGTGAGTTCAAGGAGAACAACACGCGCATAGGGGTTGGACTTGACGGATCGATTTTCTACCACTTCCCTCGGACGCCGCTGCTGGTTGGATTGAACGTTACCTATAACATTTATGGGAGAACGGTGCGCCACGTTCCATTGAGTGTGTTCATTCCCGATGTCACAGTAGAGGTAGAGCGGTCGAACAAATATGTGATCATTGACCCGGTCATTCGGCTCCAGGGACATCTGGGACGGATGTCACTGTATGCAGAGGCAGGAGGCGGGCTGAGCTGGCTTTACACAGAAACCACGGTGAAGAATTTGGAGACGGACAAAGAAGTGGTAAGCTCTGAAAATTTCAGCGATGTAACGTGGAATTGGTGGACAGGGGGCGGTGTGAGCGTGCTTCTCTCTCCGGGAGAATACAATCCGGCTCGGCAAAAGTGGGCTTCCGGATGCTATCTGTTACAAGTTGGATTCCGCTGGTTGTCTGGTGGAGAAGCAGAATATCTTACTCCCGGTGATGTCAATGTCGAGTATGGATCGGTTTCCTACAATGTTCGATCTTCGCGGACGGATCTCTGGGTGTTGTTGATTGGCATCTCGATTCGAGGATAGGAATGGTGCAGCGAATTGGCATCATTGGTGGAAGTTTTAATCCGGTACACATAGCGCACCTGATCATCGCAGATCGGTTTACAGAACAGATGGAATTGGAACAAACTTTTTTTGTCCCCGCTTACCGATCGCCGTTTAAGTTAGAGGAAGATCCGCACGAAATAGCAACGGCGCAGCAGCGAGTTGAGATGTTGCGCCTGGCGATCGAAGGGCATCCGCAGTTTGCAATCGAAGAGTACGAAGTACGCCGCGGTGGCGTTTCATATACCGTCGATACAGTGCAGTACTTTCGCCAGAAATTCCTCGATGCACAGTTGTTTCTGCTCATTGGGAGTGATCAGGCGGCAGCGTTTACGAAGTGGTATCAGTGGGAAGAGATCCTGCAACAGGTGCAGCTTTGCATTGCCCGCCGCCCTTTTGCCGTCCCGGCGGATATCGAACGCGCACTCACGTATACGTTGACGTATCAGGGTAAAGTGCCGGTGTGGATTGATGCGCCGCTGTTGGCAATATCGGCAACGATGATTCGCCAGCGAGTGCAGCAGGGAAAGTCGATCCGATATCTGGTACCGGCAGCAGTGGAACGGTATATCAATGAGCATCGGCTCTACGTGGATGAGAGCATTTCGACATAAGCTGGTAGTGGCTGCATTGTTGCTGGGCGCTGTGGCGATGCTCTTCCCGTTGCTCTGGATGCTCCTTTTGTCGCTGAAATTGTACCCGCAACGCTTTGGCTCCCTGTGGGAACTCATCCAGGCTCCTGTGACGGTGCAGAATTACCGGGATATCTGGATCTCGGACAACTTCGAGCGGTACTTTGCAAACTCCTTCCTGGTTGCCGGTACCACTGCCGTCGGTAATGTGCTGCTGTGCACCCTGAGCGCGTATGCACTGGCACGGAAAACCTTTGTCGGCAAACGGTGGGTGTTTGCTTCCGTCCTCCTTGTTATGATGGTGCCGCCTCACGTTCTGATGATCCCGCTCTATCGCCTGATGGTTGCTTTCCACTGGCTGAACACGTATTGGGCGCTGATTGTCCCCTGGCTCATTACGCCCTTTGGCATTTTCCTGATGAAACAGTACATCGATCAACTGCCGATGGAACTGGAAGACGCTGCTCGATTGGACGGAGCATCTGAATGGCAGATTTTGTGGAGGATCGTCTTCCCACTCAGTAAGCCAATGCTGGTAGTGCTGGGACTGTACGTTTTCTTGAGCCAGTGGAATGCTTTCCTTTTCCCGTTCCTGTTCGCCAGCGACCTGGCACATCGCACGTTGCCAGTGGGGCTGGCATTCTACTTCGGGAAGCAGTCGATCGACTGGGGACATTTAATGGCGGGTGCTGCCTTATCCGCACTGCCCGTGCTGCTGCTCCTGCTCTTCTTCCAGCGCCACATCGTCCAGGCAATGATCGCAGGAGCGTTGAAAGAATAACCACCGCCAGCAAGCATCACCGGAAGCTTCCCGGACATAATGCAAAATGCAGAGCAATGCTCTTTCCCTCCGGGAGAAAGTTCGGATGAGGGAAAAATTTGCCCGCTGAAGCATACCCTCCCGGATCCTCTCCAATCTACATTTTCGGTCTTGCTTGTGTCCGGAATTTTTTGTAACTTGCTTTTCCTGTTTGGAGCGTTTGTTCTACAAAATCTCAGGAG
>JALWUI010000127.1:8903-16728 GCA_027082775.1 Candidatus Kapaibacterium sp. | reverse complement strand
CGCAGTGCCTGCTGGTTGTTCACCCTGATCACCAATGGTTGATTGTCTGTGGTTCCCAGAAAATCACTGGCTGGATTTGTCCCGCTGTTGCCTGCCAGTCCCCAGCCACTGCCGCTGACCAACGCACCGGCGCTGGTCGTGTACACTACTCCATTGCCGTCAGTTATCAGAACCGTGTTGCTTCCACTGGTTGATTGCAATCCCTCCAGCCGCAATGGATTGCTGCTTGCCTGCACGTGCAATCGATTCGTCGGCGTCGTTACCCCGATCCCTACCTGCTGATCTACATCAATCCGCATCGCCTCACTCCCTGCACTCTTGATCACCACTGGCTGCGCATTGACCGATCCCAGAAACTCCGTCCCGCTCAACACATTCCCGCTGGTCGACCATCCCGCTCCACCACCGCTACTCACCGATCCCGGTACCCACTGCGAACCATCCCACATCAACACCTGTCCCACCGATGGTGCTGCACTGGTTACTGAGCGCCCCTGCAACCACCCCGCATTCCAGATCGCTGCCGTGCTCCGAACTGCCAGCTCATTACTGCTATTGACCTCCAGAGTCTGACTATCGTACTGCAACTGCAACACACTGCCACTGGTCCCTTGCCCACTTAACGGACCCTGCACCTGTACTACCTGTGTCCCCCAGTTGTCCCCACTGACATTGCCCGGACCCCACTGTATTCCATCCCATTGCAGTACCTGTCCTGTCGAGGGTGCCGTCGCCGATACTGGACGGCCCTGGATCGCAATCACTGTCGCACTGGTACTACTCCCTGCAAGATCTCCTCCAACGGCTGCACTCCCCGCTTGCCGGGCATAAAAACTGTACGGGCTTCCCAGCAGCGGGATCCGCGGCGCCATCTCGCTGCCACTTCCCACCGTGATCCCCAGGTAATACGGTTGATCAAAGCTGAGGTTCAGCGGCGCGACCGCTCCCAACTCCACCGAAAAAATTCCGCTCGATACTGTTACATTCTGGGCCTCGGTCCACACCGGCGAACTTGCTGTTGCTGAGGTATACAACCGGAAGGTCAACTGGTAACTTCCATCTGCGACGGTAACGCCACCAGTGGTTGTGAGAATTCCCTGAAAATGGAGTTTGAGCGGGACCTGTGCAAAAGCAACCATAACAGAGCACATAGTTCCAATAATTGCAGTGGTCAACAAATGGTAACGGATTGTCATTGGAACACCTCACATTTATCCAACAAATTCAGACACCAAATCCACCAAGCTTCCCCGATAGCTTTGCTACCCACCTGCTTTCGGCACACAGGGGCATACATCATCGTTGACACGCACCTGTCTGGTCAACCAGCAGGTCCAAGAAACGCAGTATTCAGCACCACACTATCCTCAGAGGGACTATTCTCAGGCAGGCTCACACCGACAAGATACAGGTCCTACACCCCTTCAGCAACTGAAGCAGGTTGAAGGAACTAACTGCTTGTAGAAGCCGAGAACAGACTCTCAGGAAGAGTGTTGGAGGATCTATGAATGCTCTTCGTCCTATCCTCTCAAAGAGTGAAGTGCAATCCTGCATTGGAAGCAAACGTACCATATCAAAGGCACCCACCATCGATTGCCAACATTGCAATATACGAATTTTCCTCTTTCTTCTTGACACCTGCCCTTCTTTTGTCGCCGCAAATTCTGCTGCATACCCTCAATTCAGGCTTGCCTTCGACCCCCGAAACATTCAACGGGTTTAAAACACAGCACCGCCGGTTGCAAAAAGCTTTGCCGGACAGTAGCGATGTCTTCTTTATCGTCTCCCTACTGACCCGGCAATTCAGGAGTTTTTTGTATAATTGCCGAAAAGGTAAAACGGGGAAAGGAACGGCAGATGGAACTCGGCATTCTCAAAGAGCCGGAAATGGAATCGCGCGTATCGCTGCTGCCGCAGGAAGTGCAACGGCTGCGGAAACAGGGATGGAACGTATGGGTAGAGCACGATGCAGGGTTGCAGAGTGCGATTCCCGACCAGCAGTACGCAGAAGCTGGCGCACAGATTGCTGATCGTGCCACCGTTTTGCAAAAAAGCACGGTTCTTCTGGCAATCCATCCTCTGGCTGATACCGATCACCTCCGATCAGAGCACATGCTCATCGGCGTGTACAATCCGTGGTCCCAGCAGGAATGGATTGTGCAACTCCAGCAGCGCAATGTCACCGTATTCAGCCTGGACTTGATTCCGCGCATCAGCCGGGCGCAGACCATGGATGTGCTCTCCTCGATGAGTACCTTAGCCGGATACAAAGCGGTTCTTCTGGCAGCGTCGCATTTTCCAAAGATTTTCCCGATGATGATGACCGCTGCTGGCACCATTCGCCCGGCAACGGTCTTCGTACTGGGAGCCGGCGTTGCCGGACTGCAGGCCATCGCAACTGCCCGCCGACTGGGTGCTCAGGTGCAGGCATTTGATGTTCGCCCGGAAGTCAAGGAAGAGGTAGAAAGTCTCGGCGCCAGCTTTATCGATATCCACGAGCTGACCGCTCAATCCGTTGGGGGTTATGCCGCGGAACAGAGTGAAGAGTTTCACCGCAAGGAGCAGGAAATCTTAGCAGATTATCTTCGCAAAGCAGACGTGATTATCACGACCGCCTTGACGGTAGGCAGGAAAGCACCCGTGTTACTTCCGAAGTCACTGGTCGAACAACTCCAGCCCGGCACGGTCATCGTGGACTTAGCGGCTGCGGCTGGTGGCAACTGCGAATTGTCAGTGCCAGACCAGGTGGTCACCCATCAGCACGTAACGATTTTCGCACCAACGAACCTGCCAGCAACGATTCCTCATACCGCCAGCCAGATGTATGGGCGAAATGTCGCAAACTTTCTGAAGTTGCTCTGGCAGGACGGCTCTCTCAACCTGAATTTCGAGGATCCTATCATCCGCGACACCTGTGTGCTCCATCAAGGCACCATCATTTCTCCGATCGTGCAGGGTATTGTTCAACAAACGGCGGGATAAAATGCAGGAAATTCTGCGCTTCATCGGCGAAAACATCGAAATGCTGTACATTCTCATTCTTTCCGTTCTGGTGGGAATCGAAGTGATTTCCAAAGTACCAACCATTTTGCACACTCCGTTGATGTCCGGAGCCAATGCTATCCACGGTGTTGTTATCGTGGGGGCAATCATTGTAATGGGCCACGCTCCGGCTGACAACATCCTCGTGCTGCTGTTGGGTTTCGTTGCTGTCGTCCTTGGCACGCTCAACGTTGTCGGCGGCTTTGTCGTCACGGATCGGATGCTGGAAATGTTCAAGAAAAAGCGGTAAGAAAACGATGGATCTGGGAACACGACTGCTGTGGGGATTGGGAAGTATCGTTGCGGTTGTGCTGGAATCGCAGGACACGCTTGCGTGGTACGCTATCGCCCTTGCTTACCTGATTGCCTCCGTCTGCTTCATCTTTGGATTGAAACTGCTGAGCCATCCAGAAACAGCGCGGAAAGGCAATTTCATCGCTGCTACAGGAATGGCAATTGCCGTGCTGGCAACGTTGCTGGCACCGGGCATCCGAAACCATCTCTGGATTCTGATCGCTATCGTGATTGGCTCGGTGATCGGCACGGTGATTGCGAAAAAGGTCAAGATGACAGCTATGCCGCAAATGGTCTCATTTTTCAATGGAATGGGTGGTGCCTGCGCTGCGCTCATCGGGTTGATTGAGTTCAAAGAGCTCCAGTACGTCAACGGCGTGATTGTCACTTCGATGGGTGATGTGATTGGTTCTTCCCTGCTGTCTGGACACACTCTGGCAATCTTGGGCGGCATTCTCATCGGCAGCGTCTCGTTTTCCGGCAGTATCATTGCAATGGGCAAACTGGAAGGATTTGTAACAGAGAAATCCGTTCGGCTGCCGTTTCAGCAGGGGATCAATGCGCTGCTCCTTCTTGTAATGCTGGGCATTATCGGCTACACGCTGACGCTGGAACAGCCGATTTTCTGGTTGCCTCTCCTGCTGTTTGTGCTGGCACTGATTTATGGCGTCCTGTTCGTACTGCCCATTGGCGGTGCTGATATGCCAGTGGTGATTTCTCTGCTCAACTCGTTCACCGGCTTAGCTGCTGCCTGTGGCGGTTTCATTTACGATAATCAGGTGATGCTGACCGGTGGGATTCTGGTCGGTTCTGCTGGAACGATTCTTACCATCCTGATGTGCCGGGCAATGAATCGTTCGCTGACCAATGTCATTCTGGGCGCTTTCGGTGGTGGTGCCGCCGCAGCACAGGAAGAGGGAGAAAAAGTTGTCCGGGAAATATCCCCATCCGATGCTGCTATTCTGCTGGCGTATGCTCGCAAAGTAATGATTGTCCCCGGTTACGGACTGGCGGTCGCTCAGGCGCAACACACGGTGCACGAACTGGAAAAACTCTTAGAGGAGCGAGGGGTAGAGGTGCTCTATGCAATCCACCCGGTGGCGGGGCGGATGCCCGGCCATATGAACGTTTTGCTGGCAGAAGCAGATGTACCGTACGATAAATTGCTGGAGCTGGAAGAAGCAAACGAACAGTTCCCAACGACAGACGTCGTGCTGGTCATTGGTGCCAATGACGTCGTGAACCCGGCTGCAAAGACGGATCCGTCCAGCCCGATTTACGGTATGCCGATTCTGGAAGTAGACAAAGCGAAAACGGTAATCGTCCTCAAACGCAGTATGCGGGCAGGGTATGCAGGAATTGAAAACGAACTGTTCTACTATCCCAAAACCCGTATGCTCTTTGGTGATGCAAAAGCGTCGCTGGAACAACTGATCGAAGAAATCAAACAACTGTAATGATCGCACCGGGTAGACGGGAAGAAATCGGTTCACCCATTCGGTATCGCTTGCTGGTCACCACCCTTCTTCTCGGTCTGGGCATTCTGCTTTTTCGCCTGTTCCAGCTCCAGATTCTGCAGAGTGAGCGTTTTCGCTCCCTTTCAGAAGGGCAATCGGTTCGGGCGTCTGCGGTGGTGCCGCCTCGCGGAATGCTGTTCGACCGAAACGGGGAACCGCTGGTACTCAACGAAATTGCTTTCACCTTAGCCATTTACCCGGCGCTGTTTCCTGACTCTCTCATTGCCCCTTTTGCCCAATTGCTGGGGACAACGCCGGAAGCCTTTGCACAGCAGTTGAAAAAATACCGGCGGCAATCGCCATTTTCGCCAACAAAATTGCTGCGCGACATCTCATTCCCTTTAGCCGCTTTTATCCAGGAGCACGCTGATCAATTGCCCGGTGTTGCCATTCTGACCGAAATGAAGCGGGATTATCCGTCGAAAGCAAAAGCAGCGCACATTCTGGGCTACATTCGCGAAATCAATCCGCAGCAACTGCGGCAGTACGAAGGGAATGTGTACCAGCGTGGCGACTTAATCGGCTACGCCGGACTGGAAAAAAGCTATGAAGCATTCCTGCGGGGCAAAAAGGGTGTGGAGTATCTGACCGTTGATGCTTTGGGGCAGGTGGTCTCGCACTTTAACGAGCAGAAAAATGACATTCCCTCGCGACAGGGTTTTGATCTGATCCTGTCTCTGGATGCCCATCTGCAGGCGGTGGCGGAGTCGCTGCTGGTCAATAAGCAGGGAGCACTGGTTGCTATGGACCCCCGAACGGGTGAAATCCTTGCATTAGCCAGTGCGCCGGATTACGATCTCAGTGTTTTCGGTGGCAAGGTGGATCCACGGGTGTATCGCTCTTTGATCCAGGATCCTCGGAATCCACTGTTGAACCGGGCAACCAGAGGACGGTATCCGCCAGGCTCGGTATGGAAAATGTTAGTCGCGCTGGCAGGCTTGCAGGAAGGATTGATCACGCCAGCAACGCCATTTCAATGCACCGGTGGTGTTCAATTCGGCACTCGCTTCTTCAAATGTCACGGTGCCCACGGATCGGTGCACGTCCGGGAAGCAATTCAGTTCTCCTGCAACTCCTATTTCTATCACCTGGGTCTCCAACTGGGAGCCGACCGCATCGCCCGGTATGCCAAATTGTTCGGTTTCGGTCAACCAACTGGCATTGATATTCCGGAAGCCAGTGGGTTCGTTCCAACCACCCAATGGTATGACCGGCGATACCGGCACTGGACCAAAGCGCTCTTTCTCAACCTGGGGATCGGTCAGGGGGAAATTCTGGTGACTCCTATCCAGGTTGCTGCCTACACGGCTGCCATTGCCAATCGCGGAATCTGGCGCCAACCTCACTTGGTCCGGATGTTGCGGGATCGAGAAACAGGACAGCAGCACCCCATTGAATTTGCAGAGCGTCAGATTCCAATCGATCAGCAATGGTTCGATGCTGTCATCGACGGGATGGATGCAGTGGTCAACGCCCCCGGTGGTACGGCAACCAATGGCGCTTTGCCCGGCATTCGCGTGTGCGGTAAAACGGGAACGGCGCAAAACCCGCACGGGCGCGATCATTCGTGGTTTACCTGCTTTGCTCCTCGCGAGAATCCCGAAATTGTTGTGACGGTTATCGTGGAAAACGCAGGATTCGGCAGCACTGCCGCTGTGCCCATTGCCCGCGCTTTCCTGAAACGGTATTTCCACATTCCGGATCATCTGGTTGCTGCCGCTGATTCTGCACGCTCTACTGCCCAATAACGTGGAAACAGCGGTCAGGAGGCAACAAAAAGAACAGCTAATTCTGCACGCTCCACCACCCAATAACCCGTGCCGCCCGGCGTCACAAGTCAGCCGAAGGAGCGAGGAAAGAATGCGAAATCAAGCAGAGCGATGAACGAACGCCAGGCGGCGAATCAATTACTCCGCTTTTTCCACTCGTTGTCCAGCGATCCACTGCCATTGCGGATCAAACATCTATATGGCAGCGCAAAGTCGTTGCTGAGCTTTGCCGTACTTCAGCGTTCTCCTGCTGTGCCAGCCGTGATCGTTGTGCCGGACACTGAACGCGCTCCCTGGGAACAGGATCTTGCAGTGCTGGCAGAGATCTACCAAAGACCCTTTCTGGTCTTTGCCCCTGAGGCTTCTTCTCTGGGATATGCGCTGGAAGATGCTGACCCGGTAAGTCTGGGATTGATGCCAGCCTTGAGCGCTCTTTTACAGCGCACCGAGCTTGCCCCTATTATCCTGACTCCCGTGCAATCGCTCCAGTATCCCCTTCCATCGCCTGCTGCACTGGAATCCCAATTGCTGCGGGTGCGAGTCGGCGATACACTGGCGTTTGAAGAATTCATCGGCATCTTAGCCCTGCAAGGATACAATCGCAAAGAGTTTGTGGAATTTCCCGGCGAATTCGCCGTTCGCGGCGGCATTGTCGATGTCTTTCCACCGGATGCACCTTTTCCTCTCCGCTTCGAGTTCTTCGGCGATGAAATCGACAGTATCCGGCAATTTGATCCCCGAAGCCAGCGCAGCATTAAACCGCTCCAGGAGTTTGTTTTTCTCTCTGCTCTCCACTTCGACGATGAGACTTCCCATACACTGGCATCCTATCTGCCACCGGAAACGCTCCTCGTCGTCGATTCACCACCGTTGCTTTTCAGCGAAAGCACAGAAGAAAGTCGGCACGGACTGGAGCAACTTCTCGATCGTTTCTCCAACCAGATCACGCTCAATGCGCCGGATGGATCTGCGTTGCTCCATTGCGCAGCCCCACCTGCGATCCGATCGTCGCTGCAAACGTTGTGGGAATATCTGGAGCAATTTTCGCAGCAGCAATACACCATCGTATTTACTGCCGAAACGCCAGCCGCTCTCCGTCGGCTGCGCGACCTGCTGGAAGAATACGCCGAGACGGAAGCCGATGGCGCTTTCCTGTCCGAGCGTTTCCCATCCCTGCACTGGCTCCCTATGCCATTAGCTGCG
>JALWUI010000127.1:0-8893 GCA_027082775.1 Candidatus Kapaibacterium sp. | reverse complement strand
GGGATTTGTCGCCGAAGAACTCCGATTAGCAGTTTTCACGGAACAGGAAATTTTCCACCGAATCAAAACGCAACGGCGGCAGCAGCGTGGCGGCATCACCCTGCACGATCTGGAAACAATGAAAAAAGGCGATTACGTTGTGCACGTCGACAAAGGGATTGCAATTTTCGACGGACTCACCACCATCGAAATGGGTGGACAATCGCAGGACTGTGTCCGACTGATTTTCGCCGACAACGATGTGGTCTACCTCAACGTCAACTATTTGCACAAACTGCAAAAATTTTCTGCTCAAGATGGAGCACCACCGAAATTGACCCGCCTGGGCACGCGGGAATGGGAGCGGAAAAAATCAAAGGCAAAAAAGAAGCTCCGGGATATTGCACACGAACTGATTGAGCTCTATGCGCGGCGCAAAGCGGCTGAAGGCTTTGCCTTTCCACCGGACACCATCTGGCAAAAGGAGATGGAAGCCGCTTTCCCCTTCGAAGACACGCCCGATCAGGCAAAGGCTACCAGGGAAGTGAAAGCCGATATGGAGCAACCGCATCCGATGGATCGGCTGGTCTGTGGGGACGTGGGCTTTGGCAAGACTGAGGTAGCGATCCGCGCTGCCTTCAAAGCGGTAGAAGCGGGTAAACAGGTTGCGGTTCTGGTTCCAACCACCATCTTAGCACTCCAGCACTATGAAACATTTCAGGATCGGCTGGGAGCATATCCCGTGGAAATTGCACTGCTATCCCGGATGCGTTCGCCAGCGGAACAGCGGGAGATTGTGCGCCGACTCAAAGATGGCACTATCGACATTGTCATCGGCACTCATCGGCTGTTGAGTAAGGACATTCAGTTTCGAGATCTGGGGCTGCTTATCATCGACGAAGAACACCGTTTCGGCGTCGCTGCCAAGGAGAAACTCCGCAAATTGAAGGTATCCGTCGACACCCTGACCCTCACTGCCACTCCCATTCCCCGCACTTTGCATATGGCACTTATTGGCGCTAAGGACATCAGCATCATTGCCACTCCTCCGCGAAACCGCCTGCCGGTAGTGACCCAGGTCATCCAGTGGGACCCTTTCCTCATCCGGGAAGCGATCGATCGGGAGCTGGCACGTGGTGGACAAATTTTTTTCGTCAACAACCGCATCGGGAACTTACCGGATCTTGCGGAGGAACTCCGTGCCATTGCTCCCGATCTCCGTATCGCTATCGTGCACGGGAAAATGCCGCCCAGAGACATCGAGCGGATTATGCACCGATTCATCGAAAAGAAAATCGATCTTTTGCTGGCAACGAAGATCATTGAAGCGGGAATTGACATTCCGAACGCCAACACAATGTTCATCAATCAGGCGGACAAATTTGGCTTAGCAGAACTCTACCAGCTTCGGGGACGGGTTGGTCGATCCTCTGTGCAGGCATACTGCTACCTGATCACGCCCCCGTTTCACCAGATCACCCGCCAGGCAGCGCGGCGACTTCAGGCACTGGAAGAATTCACCAATCTGGGTAGTGGTCTCAACTTAGCCCTGCGGGACTTAGAAATCCGCGGCGCCGGAAATATCTTCGGCGCTGAGCAAAGCGGATACATCGAGGAAATTGGCTTTGAGATGTACCAGAAAATTTTAGAAGAAGCCATTCAGGACATCAAGTATCGGCAGATGATGGGTGAGCGCACCGTCGAAGCGCAGGAAATCTTCGATCTCCTGCGCAACCGCAACGATCTCACAATCGAATCCTTTCACGATCTCCGCTTTCCCCCTTCGTATATGCCGCTGGAGTCCGAACGGTTCCGGTACTACAAACTGCTGTACCGGGCAACGTCCGAGGAGCAACTCCAGCAGCTTCGCAGTGAAATTGAAGACCAGTACGGCACGCTCCCACCTTCAGCAGCCCTACTCTTCGACCACCTCCGCATTCGGATCGCTGCGCTGCCGCTGGGCTTCACAACCCTTCGTTTAGAACCAGAACGCGCCATTGCGGAACTTCCGGGCGATCCCGACCATCCATTCGCGCTCTTCCTTCTGGACCCGCTGCTCCAGGTGCTGCCACACTTCCCAACCCTCCGGCTGCGGCAGCGAGGCAACACCACCGAGCTCCTCATCCCCTACACCACCATCGACGAACTCTTCACCACCCTCCAGCAACTCCAGAGCAGCATCGCCCAGCAATTTCCGGCATCCGCTCCGCCACTTTCCAGCGAAGAACCCGAAGCCGCCCTGCGGGCATAGATACCTGCGCAAGGATCAGGCGAAATGCAGGTAGCCTCTCTCCCATCAGAGTGTGCCGCAGCAGTCGGAGAGTGCACGCTCATAGGCGTTCCTATTTTTGCCGACGAGAGCCAGCGCTCCCGGTGCCAGCGCTTCTGATTCACTGGGAGCGCACCCTTTAGGGTGCAGTTCTCTGCCGGCTAAAGCCGGCGCTCCCAGTGGGGCATTGTAGGCGGACACGCGGGTCCACCCCTCCATTCATCCCCTATCCCACCGGTAGGGGCGACCCGGCGGATTGCCCGAGGACGCAGCAGCGCTGCGCCCCTACACAGTGTATTCTTTGCCGACTGAAGTCGGCGCTCCCGGTGTTGGCACTCCCCAGTGGGATTTACTGGGAGCGCACACTTTAGTGTGCATATTGTGCCGGCTACAGCCGGCGCTCCCAGTGGGGTATTCCCAGCGTTTGAAAGTCGGCCACTCCTCTCAGCCTGTAGAGAGTAACTGACGCCGGCTCCGTCAGAGCGATCCTGCTAAGGTAGTTGCTATGAAGAAACTTTCCTGAGCCTGATTGGGATCAATGGGGCCCACGATCGACAAAGGTTCAACACAACTCTCCTGTGCTCACTATCCGACTCTCTTCCCAAGTTATATGCTTGCTCGGTGCTCAATGTGTGGCTCCCACTCTCACTATGCAGCTCCTCCCGTTTCTTTTGTGGAACAATCTTCTCTTTTTCTGTTCTCTGTTAGTGGATTTCACCGTTTTTCATAAATTTGCTGCCCGAAGTGATGGTATCAATGTGGTAAACGGTATGAAAAATCAACCGACACTTGAAGAACAGCATAACCCCATTCTGGAAAAGTATGCGAAAAAAATCCAGCAGCAGGAACGACGTTGCGAGCGCGTTCAAATTCGGCTTGCTGCCATTGAGGAAGCAGAGGAACGGCTGCAACAGGCATTTCCTTCCGCTTCGGAATACGTGCTGATGGGGCTTGGATGCTCTGCCGCCTTAATCTTCGACTTCTTTGTCTCGCGAACAACTGTTTCGTGGTTAGCAACCCTTATTGGAATTCCTGCTGCGTTCTTAGCCCTGGCATATACTTTGTTAGACGCTGGCTTCGCTGCTTTAGCTTCTGGTAGAACCGGAAAGAATCCCCTTGAGAAACGTCTGTTTCAGAAACGGTGGCAAAAAGTTTTATGGAGCTTAGCTGCCATTAAGATCGCACTTTTCGCTGCGTTCATCTTCTTTGTTCGTCAGCAAACCTCAGCTTCTCTGATATCCCAGTTGTTTGAACTGCTATTTCAGACAGCAATGGTTGGTATTATCTACTACGTGCTGCACCACGCCGGTGCTGGCATCTTATACGTAATATGGAAAGGAATTTTAGCTATCAGAAAGCTGGCAATTGGTACACCGCAGCGGTGCAAAGCGAAAATCCAGAAACTCTGCTTCAAGTTCTTAGAAGAAGTGCAGCAGATGAAACTGGATCTGGAGAAACTCTGCCAACAGGAAGAGTATCAGGGACCGTGCAAAAGTTGCATAACGTCAATCATCGAGGTACAAGAGCCCAGCAGTTTTCCGTCTGGAAAACCACCGTCTTCTTCATATTCCCAGGAGACTCCGCACGGGCAACCGCATAGAGCCCAAACCATACGAAAGGTGCCGAAGGATCTTCTTACTATCAGCTCACCCCCCATCCAGAAACTGGTCGGTAAAATCCTGCGATCTCACCGAAATCTCCAGGATGCTATTGCTGCTCATAGCAAGATCGAACAAGTGGAAAGCAAAATACAAGAGCTATTTCACCCTCCCGCTCATTATGTGTTACTGTCCATTGTTGCCCTGGTCACTTTGAGTATCGACTTTTTCCTCTCCCGAGCCACTCTTGGATGGTTATCCTCTTTAACCCATATTCCCGGCAACCTTTTAGCTTTCCTCATAATGCTCCTGGATGGCGTCATTGCTGCTTTAGCTTCTGGAAAGACGCAAGTGCTTGTCCAGGAATCCCGTCGGTCCCGAACCGTATGGAGCACCGCCCTGTGGGGTCTCGCTGTAATTAAAATTGCTCTCTTTTTGAGTCACGTCCTTGTGTACAAATCCTACGCACAGATGTTCAACCTTGCTCCGATTGTGGAGATTCTCATCCTCATTGGGTTGATTCTCATCATCTACGTCGCTCTATTCTGGGCTGGTGAAGGCTTGGTCTGGCTTGCTACCCTCTTTCACCTCCTGATCTGGAAGCTGGTTGTGCCACCACCCAGTGTTTACCGTGAAAAACTGCATCGGCTCTGTGATCAGCTTCGATCTTTGCTGAAGGCGCTCCAGATTAAACCGAACACCATCTGCGCAGTGTACCAGTTGGACTGCTCGTTTTGTAAGACAAAACCCAACCAAAAGCAATGAGGCAAATTGTTCTTGGTATCGGTCTATTACTTGTGCTCGGAGGCATTATAGCGTTCCTGTTTTTATTCCACAGTGAAACTCCGAAAATCCGAATTGGCATTATTCTTCTCCAGCCAACGTCTGTTTCTCAGGACCTTTCAGACATCACTCGCACCCTTGCCGATTTTTTAAACGAGCACTATCACCAGCAAAAACCTGCTCTGGAGCTGCATTTGAGCGCCGCTTCGATCAGCACTGTTCTCATCGACTCAGTAGCAGCTCCTCAAGGATTAGAACCTGCGGATGCCTGGAAACGTCGCCTCCAGCAAACGATCGATCGACTGTGGAACGCTTTCCATTCAGAAACGCAGACGCCACTTGTAACAGCAACGGCACTGACTCATACGATGCAACTTTTAAACGTCTGGCTCCGCCGACAACCTGCCTATGACCAGATCCTCATTGTCGGCACACTGGATCCGTGCATTCGTCCAGGAGAACTCCAGCACATTGCGGCAAAAGATCAGGACACCCTGTCGAGCGGGGAAAATATCCCTCGCATTACGCTACTCTTATCAGGCAACCACGAAGCCATTGCTGCGCTGAATCAGCTTATTCAACGATATGCTCCAGTGGAAGACCGCAGCATCCCAACACCCCCTTTACCCTGTCCTTCAGACACAACGGTGGTTTATCACACAGGAATTTTTCTCTTCTCACCTGTTGACTCTGCAAAAGCAGCGTGCTACATCACCACCATCTTCCGCAATATTCCAGACACGGCGTGGCTCCACGGCGTCCAATTCTCCGTTTTTACGAACTCTGCACACCAACCCTGGCGCTCCACGTGGTATGACAGTGCTCAAACCCGGAGCAAACTTCAAGAACTCCTCACGCTAGCTGATCCTGTCACTGAAATCCGTCGTCTTCGATTCATCCTCCAGCGAATGCAGGACTTTTGTACAATCGCTACCCCTGTCGATCTCTACTTCCTGGGCTCTTTTCCTGATATCGCCCGCAAGCTTCGGGGAACTCCTCTTCTCCGCAAACCTCCTCAATGTCTCAGCAGCATACCAAATCTACAGGTACATTTTGACCTTTCACCCAAACGATACCGCGAAGCGTTTCAGAATCTTTTCACCTATCTGCAAGTGAATTTCTTTACTGTCAAATGTCCAGAGCCACAACCCAATGTACAATAGACCGGAACCTCTCATCATGATGAACCGCTCTGTCTTCTGGATCAGCACGATGATTTTTGCTCTGCTGATTATAAGCTGCCAACCCTTGCAACTTACCACGTCTTCGGAAGGGTCTCTAACCTCCAGGTCCCAAAAAATTCCAAGATCCATCGTTTCCGACACGGTGATGTACCCATCTGCTCCCAAAACCCCAACTGCCGGAAAAACAATGCACCTGATTTTCCAGCGTCCGGGGGACGCTTACACCGTTCCCTCTGATATTCCAATCCGCTTAATCTTTGACCAGGTAGATTTGCGCCACGCTGTCCTGGTCGTCTCCGAGAATTCACAAGAAGGTACTTACACTTTTAGCCTGCAGCGCAAGGATGATCTGACAATCACGCTCAGCAAGAAATGCCAGGTAACGGAAGTTTTCAATGTAACGGAACTTCCACGCATCAAAGTGACACCGGCAATGAGCCGCGAACAGGTGGTCATTACTCCCATCCTGGATGTTAAAACCTGTAGTGTCAAAGGCTTTCAAATCCGTCTGGGTACAACGCAACGTGGTTGCCGATCAGGAAAAACACAAATCTATCTTCACCGCCTTCAACGTTGTCGGGAAAAGTCCAGAGCAGAACGCCAAGCCCAGCGCAAGTATCAAGAAGATCCCTGCTCCTGTCTCGAATGCCGCCTGTTCGGCTTACCCTGTCCAGATTAACTGAGAGTCCCCATTGAGTGCACACCTCAGTGTGCATACCTGTGAAAGCCGATGTTTCCAGCGGAGAGTTCCCAGAGCTTGCCGATAAAAGCCGGTGCTCCCAGTGTTGGCACTCCCCGATCTACTGGGAGCGCACACTTTAGTGTGCATCTACTGGAAGCGCTCCCTTTAGGGGGCTTTCTCTGTCGACTGAAGTCGGCGCTCCCAGTGTTGGCGCTCCCGGCGAGGGATTCCTTGCAGTGCTGGCTATCGCGCCGCACCCCTTTCTGGATGCACCGGTTATCGGCAGCGATGGAGAAACTGGCGCAGCACGTACTGCAAGATGCCGCCGTGGTGGTAGTATGCGATTTCAATTTCGGAATCCAGGCGCGTCAGCACCTCGAATTCTACTGTCGATCCGTCCGATTTCC
This sequence comes from Candidatus Kapaibacterium sp., assembly GCA_027082775.1. Classification (GTDB taxonomy): domain Bacteria; phylum Bacteroidota; class Ignavibacteria; order Kapaibacteriales; family WFXC01; genus WFXC01. Next base: position 1,991 of record JALWUI010000127.1, on the reverse strand, counting down.
GCGCAACGACCCGCAACCGTTTACCGGGTGTCAGCCCCTCTGCTATTCCTTCAATGTCGAAGATTTCATCGCCCTGCAAGCCCAGATGCTCTGCGGATTGTCCTTCCAGAAATTGCAGTGGTAACACACCCATACCGACCAGATTGCTCCGGTGGATCCGCTCGAAACTTTCTGCAATTACCGCCTTAATGCCCAGCAACGCTGTTCCTTTTGCCGCCCAATCGCGTGAGGAACCGCTGCCATACTCTTTGCCAGCAATGACCAGCAAAGGAATGTTGTTTTCTTTGTACTTCATCGCCGCTTCATACACGGTCATCACCTCACCGGTTGGATGGTAGCGAGTCCACCCGCCTTCTCGATCCACCAGTCGATTCCGCAGCCGCACATTTGCAAATGTTCCCCGGATCATCACTTCGTGATTGCCACGCCGCGATCCGTAAGAATTGAAGTCTTTCGGCTGCACTCCGTGAGCGATCAGGTATTGCCCCGCTGGAGAATCCGGAGGAATAGCCCCTGCCGGGGAAATGTGGTCCGTCGTGACGGAATCGCCCAGCAGCAGCAACACGCGTGCGTTGCGAATGTCCTGCAATGCCGGCGGCTCTTCCGGTAGATCGTGGAAAAACGGTGCTTCCCGAATATAGGTCGAATTCGGATCCCATTCGAACAATTCACCGGTAGGTGCCGGCAACTGCTGCCACCGCTCATCGCCATCGAAGATGGTGCGGTATGTCTGGCGGAAATCGTTGGGATCGAGCACGTCGTGCATCAGATCGCGAATTTCTTCCATCGTGGGCCAGATATCCCGCAAATAGACCGGCTCCAGATTGGGATCGTATCCGATCGGTTCAGTGGCAAAATCGATATCGATTCGCCCCGCCAGCGCATACGCTACCACCAACAGCGGTGAAGCCAGGAAGTTCATTTTCACCAGCGGGTGGATTCGCGCTTCAAAGTTCCGATTTCCAGACAGCACGGAGGCAACGACCAGATCATAGTCCTGCACTGCTTTCGCAACCGGTGCCAGCAACTGTCCACTATTGCCGATGCAGGTTGTACAACCATAGCCGACCACGTGGAAACGCAGGGCTTCCAGGAAGGGCATCAGCCCCGATCGTTCCAGGTACTGCGTCACCACTTTGGAGCCGGGCGCCAGACTGGTTTTTACCCACGGCTTCACTTCCAGTCCTCGTTCCACCGCTTTCTTTGCGACCAATCCTGCTCCCAGCATCACCGAGGGGTTCGAAGTGTTGGTACAACTGGTAATTGCCGCAATGACGATGGAACCATCGCTCAGCAAGAACTCATCATTGCCAATCCGAATCTCCACAGACCGCAATCCAGCAGCCGTCTGCTCCGGCTCGATATGGACTTCGGCAGGCACCTGCACTGCCACAGGCTGCACCGTTCCACCATTACTGGCACCACCTTCATCTGCCCATTGTTCCAGTTCCGGCACCGTTTCCTCCTGCCACGGCACTCGCTGCTCCAGCGGCACATACTGACGTCCGTATCCATCCTGCAACAACTGAATAAAGGTTTGTTTCGCCGCTTTCAAGGCGATGCGATCCTGCGGGCGTTTCGGACCAGCGATCGACGGTTCAACGGTAGAAAGATCCAGCCGGAGAACGTGAGTGTACTGAATCTGTTCATTCCCCGACCGCCAGAGAAGATTTTCTTTCGTGTACCGTTCCACCAGATCAATGTGTTCCGGTGATCGAGCAGTGCGTCGCAGATACTCAAGGGTCTGATCATCCACCGGGAAATACGTGATGGTACACCCAAATTCCGGAGACATATTGGAAATCGTTGCCCGATCCGGAACGGTGAGGGTCTTCAAACCATCGCCAAAGACCTCGACAAATTTCCCGACAACGCCGTAACGGCGCAACAATTCAGTAATCGTCAGTACCAGATCCGTCGACGTGGCGCCCTCTGGCAACGAACCGGTCAGTTCCAGTCCGATAACCTGCGGCACCAGCATATAGATGGGC
>JALWUI010000126.1:11030-16989 GCA_027082775.1 Candidatus Kapaibacterium sp. | reverse complement strand
GGAATGCGCGCCCTTAGGCGTGCATCTACTGGGAGCGCACACTTCAGTGTGCATTCTCTGCCGACGAAAGTCGGCGCCCCCAGCAACTGCCGGCGAAAGCCGGCGCTCCCTGTGGGGTTCACTGGGAGCGCACGCTTCAGCGTGCATTTTCGCTGGCAAAAGTCGGCACTCCTGTGTGGTTGCCCATTACCCACGCACCCGTAGGGGCGACCGGCTGGTCGCCCACCGGGCGAAGCATCGCTTCGCCCCTACACATTCGCGGCGATGCCGACTGAAGCCGGCACTTCCAGCAAGGGCTTTATGCCTCTACTTTCGGCAACTCCGAGATGGCTTTCTGGATTTCTTCTTCGGGATACTCAAAGTCTTCCAGCTCACCTCGGAGGAACTTTTCATATCCCAGCAGATCGAAATGGCCGTGTCCGCAGAGGTTGAAAAGAATCGTTTTGGACTCCCCGCTTTCCTTTGCCTGCAATGCTTCCTGAATAGCAGCGTGGACAGCGTGTGCCGCTTCCGGCGCCGGTACAATGCCTTCGGCGCGGGCAAACGTAATGGCGGACTGGAAAATCGCGGTCTGCGGCACTGCGATTGCTTCGATTTCCTGTTTCTCATACAGGTAGGAAATTAAAGGTGCCATCCCGTGGTAGCGCAATCCCCCAGCGTGAATAGGAGCAGGAATAAAGGTAGAACCCAGCGTATGCATTTTGACCAGCGGGATGATATGCGCAGTATCGCCGAAATCGTAGGTATAGACTCCTCGCGTCAATGATGGGGCTGCCGTCGGTTCGACTGCAACGATGCGCGTCGATAAATTCCGCTCTTTCTTCTCCCGATAGAACGGCAAGATCAATCCTCCGAAATTGGAGCCACCACCAACGGGGGCAATGACAACATCGGGATAGGCACCGGCAAGCTCCAGTTGCTTCAACGCTTCTTCCCCAATGACCGTTTGATGCATCAACACGTGATTGAGAACCGAGCCCAGCGAATACTTGGTATCCTCTCGCTGCAGCGCATCCTCCACCGCTTCGCTAATCGCAATGCCCAACGAGCCGGGATGGTTCGGATCTTCTTCTAAAAACTTCCGTCCTGCCTGCGTGTCCGGCGACGGAGACGGCACGATATTCGCTCCGAAAATTTCCATCAGAGTCCGGCGATACGGTTTCTGTTGATAGGAAATTCGCACCATATACACCTTGCATTCCAGATCGTAGATGGAGCAGGCAAACGAAAGGGCACTTCCCCACTGTCCCGCACCTGTCTCAGTGGTCAACCGTTTTGTTCCCGCTTTCTTGTTGTAGTATGCCTGCGGAATTGCCGTGTTCGGCTTGTGTGACCCCGTAGGCGAAATTCCTTCGTATTTGTAGAAAATTTTTGCCGGTGTCCCTAACGCCTGCTCCAGACGGGTTGCCCGGATCAACGGCGTAGGACGATAAAGACGATACGCTTCCAGCACTTCATCAGGAATTGGGACAAACCGCGTGGCATAGGGTCCGGCTGCCACTTCCTGCAAAATCAGCTCTTCAGGAAAAATGGGCGCTAAATCGTCCGGTCCGATCGGCTTGCCCGTTCCCGGATGAATAACCGGTGGCAACGGTTCATCCAGATCCACCAGAACATTGTACCATGCTCGAGGCAGCTCCTGCTCGCTCAAATGATACTTCTTCATCCATCGCTCCAGTATTTGTTAAACATCGCTCTAACCGCAATTGCAAGTTACAAAAAATCCTGCATATAAAAAGAGGCTGAGCTCCTCAAAGAATGTTCTCCCCGGCTTCAGACAGCGGTTATCTTTCTTTTCAAAACGCCCGGCTTACCGCCGACGACAAGGAGGCTACCGGCTTCAGACAACAGCTATCTTTCTTTCAAAAAGGAGCATCTGCACCTATGGAGAGCTCCAAGCGTCTATAGCTCAAAAAACAAGACAAGGTTGTGCTGCAGCAATGAATCCATTGGTGAGCGTTGTGATCACAAACTACAACTATGCACAGTTTCTTCCTGAATCCATTGAGAGTGCGTTGTCCCAGCGCTACCATCCTCTCGAAGTGCTGGTCATTGACGATGGTTCAACTGATCACTCACGCCAGGTCCTGGAGCGATATGCAGCGACGGGGAAGGTTCGCGTCATCTACCAGGAAAACCAGGGACAAGCCTTAGCGTTCCAGCGAGGTGTTGCAGAAGCCAATGGGGAATATCTCGTTTTCCTGGACGCTGATGATCTTCTGCTGCCAGATGCTGTTGCCGAATGTATGGCGGTCGCAGATCCGCAGGTTTCCCGAATCCAGTTTTTCCTCCGCTGTGTTGATTCCGACCGTCGACCGCTGGGATGGTCGGTGCCGGAGCAAATGCCGAAACAGCGCAACGTTCGTCCTCTGCTGCTCCAGCGAGGTGGATATCCTGCACCGCCAACCAGTGGCAATGTGTGGTCCCGGCGATTTCTGGAGCAGGTGTTTCCGCTTCGTCACTCCTTTGGGAAACTCTGTGCTGATGCTTACCTGGCGTGGCTGGCACCGTTCTTTGGTGATGTCGTTTCGGTTCCCAGGGTATTAGGCGAATACCGGATCCATCTTGCCAATAAATTTGCGCAGGCGGACAGTCTCACCAATCCGGCGAAGCTGAAAAACACTGTGATGGACGATTTTCAGCGAACAGAAGCTATCGAGAAAGTTCTCCACGACCACGGGATTGCTTTTGATGGAGAAGCGGTGTTGCGGCGGAATGCGGAACACATGCGTCGGCGCTTTCTGCTGGCACAATTAGCTCCGGGAGAATACCGCTCTATTGCACCGGATCGACCGATGCCGCGCGTCTGGAACTATATTGCAACCGTCCTTCGAAGCCCGGAACTGTCACCTTCCAGCCGCTTGCTCTGGGCATTCGCAGGGCTGGCAACTGCATTGGCGCCACCTGGAGCGCTGAAGCAAGCGGTTGCTAACCGCATCTGGAATCCGCAGTACCGCTTTCGATGGGCACAGGCGTTGCTGCAACTGGTTCGCAACCGCCAGATAGCCTGACTACGGCTCTTTCGGACACGGCTGCACGTCGCCACTGCCCAGTATCGACTGCTTGATTTTCCGGGGATTCCCATAATAACAGACATCGCCGGAGCCAGCCACTGCAACTTTCAAGTAGTCGGTCACAAACACCCGACAATCGCCAGAACCGGCAATGTCAATGCAACAACTATCCACCGAAAGTGCAGCGGCATCCACCTCGCCGGACCCTGCAATATCAACGCTTAACTTCCGCGCACTGCCCGTTAATGCAATCTCACCGCTGCCGGCAAGATCAACATCAACCCGCTCTGCCTGAATCAAAGCCGTACCTTCCGCCGCTCCAGCAACTTCGACTTTCACGCGCTTGCCAGCAAGTGGGACGCTATCCACAATATCGACCGCTCCACTGATACCGATCTCTTCCAGCGGACCGGGCATATACACCGTTACCTGCATTGTTTCTGTTGGCTCCAGCCACTGATTGGCGCGAATGCGCAACTTTCCTTTTTGCGTCACCCGCACCTCTATGCGATCCAGCAAATTTTCATCTCCGACAATACGAACGCCCATTGAGTCCGAACGGACGACAAATCGACAATTTGCCTCACCAATGCCAATGCTACACCGGGTAAAAGGCTGTGTCACGGGATACCAGCGATCGACGATCTCCCCATTTCCCTTAACCCGATCCCATCGCCACATCCAGTCTTCACAGCCGTGAAAAGCGGTTGTGACTAAAAAAACCACCGACAGTGCAACCAGTGTTCTTATAGCTCTCATCACCCCGGTTTCCTTCTGTTTGACAGACTTTTATGGCTGCTTCCTTTACGAATCCGTATGACCAAAGGTTGCAGTCCGCCGGGTAATCTTCGGCACCACCAGCCGTCTCTTTGCATTGTTGCAGAAACGATGGAAGGGAATGGGTGAAGCGATTCGCGTAATGTTTGCCCGGATTGCGGATCGATACGATCTGGGCAATACGGTGCTGTCGTTCGGTGTCCACTGGCTCTGGAAGTGGCAACTGGTTCGTCTCTGCGATCCGCAACCTCACCTTCGATGGCTGGACTGCGCTACTGGCACCGGCGACATTGCATTTTTAGCCGCCCGTGCAACCGGAACGCCGCAGACTATCGTTGGCATTGATTTTTGCGCGCCAATGTTAGAGCGGGCACGGCGGCGGGCGCAGGCAAAGCAGATGCCCATTCAATTTCAGGAAGCGGATGTCCTGCAACTCCCATTTTCCGACAATACATTCGACCGGGCAACAATTGCCTTCGGTATTCGCAATGTGGATGATCCCCTGAAAGCGCTGCGGGAAATGGCACGTGTGGTGCGTCCCGGCGGAATCGTGGGCATTCTGGAATTTGGACAGCCTTCCGGTCTCATTGCGCCCCTGTACCGCTGGTACAGCCGCTGGCTTCTTCCCCGCATTGGCGGCTGGATTTCCGGCGACCGCAGGGCATACGAATACCTGCAGCATTCAGCCTGGCACTTCCCTTCCGGCTCAGAATTTCTGAGGCTGATGGACACCAGTCAGGCTTTCGCTCATTCAGAAGCCCGCCCGCTGTTCGGCGGCATCGCTTTTCTCTACCGGGGAATCGTGCAATAGATCGGAGCAGCGGCGAACAGATGCGGAATTGGGCACGAATTATCATCGGTGATAGCCGCAATATGGGAGAAATCTCCGACAATTCCATTGACCTCATCATCACTTCTCCTCCCTATTGGCACATCAAGGATTACGGGGTACCGGGACAAATTGGCTATGGACAAAGTTTGCACGAATACCTCATCGACCTGTACCGCGTCTGGAGTGAAGCTCACCGGGTTCTGAAACCAGGGCGTCGCTTATGTATCAACATCGGCGACCAATTTGCCCGATCCACAATCTATGGGCGCTATAAAATCATCCCCCTGCACGCTGAATTGATCGCGCAATGCGAATCCTTAGGTTTCGATTATATGGGCGCCATCATCTGGCAGAAAAAAACTACTTTGCGAACCACAGGCGGTGCTCCCGTGATGGGATCATATCCTTACCCCCCCAATGGTATGATTGAGATTGACTACGAATTCATCCTGATTTTCAAAAAGCCGGGCAAATCTCCAAAGGTCCCTTCTGCACTAAAACACCAATCCCAACTCCACAAAGAGGAATGGAAAGAATATTTCTCCGGTCACTGGACATTTCCCGGCGTCCGCCAGCAGGAACACGAAGCAATGTTTCCTGAGGAGTTGCCCAAAAGGCTGATCAAAATGTTTTCCTTCGTCAATGATACCGTTCTCGACCCTTTTCTCGGCAGCGGAACAACAGCAAAAGTTGCTCTGGGTCTCCAGCGAAACGCTATTGGCTATGAGATCAATCCAGCGTTTGTCGAAACAATCAAAAGAAAAATCGGGATCACCGAAAGTTCTCTCTTTGCCCCTTCGGTACAGATTGAGAAACAGCAGGAAGTCGCCAGACCAAAGCCCGTATCGTATACTCCCAGAATCCAAAATGCTACTCCGCAACTTGATCCCCAAATGTGGGAGCGTCAACAACCCACGCTCCATAAAGTTGTCCGGGTTCTCAGCGAGGATACCGTTGAACTCGATTCAGGGCTTCGCGTCCGATTCCTGGGCATTGTGATTTCCAACAGAAAAAAGGCGATGGAATATCTCAAAAGCCAAATTCTCAAAAAACCGGTTCTGCTCAAATTCGCATCCCCAAATAGCCATTCTGGCGAACTGAAAACCAGCGAGCAGGAAGTAGCAGCATACGTTTTCCTCAAAAACAAGATTTTCATCAATGCGTACCTTATCAAAGCAGGCTGGGCAAAAGCCGACCGGAGGGTAGAACATCCGTATAAGCAAAAATTCGTCCAGCTTGAGAAGGAGTGCCAGTAATGGCAAAGGAATGGATTTTAAACATCGCGACCAATCGATGGGGTCTCAACAAGAAATCTCGCGTCGGACCAGTTTCTAAA
>JALWUI010000126.1:0-11020 GCA_027082775.1 Candidatus Kapaibacterium sp. | reverse complement strand
GTTTCTAAATGGATTCGCGACGTTGCTCCGAAATCTGTAGCAGAATGGAAGTCCGAATACTTCAAGAAACGTTCTTCTTTCCTCCAGCAAAAAGGCATTCCTCGCTCTCCCGAAGCCTATCTTCGCGACTTAGGTCAAAAACTGTCCATCAAGATCTCTGAGGTGCTACGGTCTGAGATTGAATCGGTCACAGAAGAAGATTGCATTCAGTACATTCGAACTCTGGTCATTGACCGAACCTTTGCAGGGTATCAAACAGAAATCGCTACCGTATATCAACAACTGTCCCAAGCTCTGGGCGTAGAAATCCAACCTGCGCCCGATGAATGGGACAGGCGATACAATGTAGATTTTTGCATCGCCGTAGGCAAATATTACATTGGCTTGCAAATCAAACCTGTCAGCTACCCTCAAACTCCAGAATTTCATAAATGGCAGGACTGGCTTTCACAGACACACCAACAGTTCACTCAGGAATTTGGCGGTAAAGTTTTCCTCGTGTTCTCCGTCTCGGAAGGCAAAGAGAAAAGAATTCTCAATCCTGAAATCATCGAAGAAATCCGCAACGAGATCGTGCGATTGCAACGCAAAGATTCTGAACAAAGCTCGAAATCTTCTTCATAGTCTCGAAACAAACCAGTGCAACAAATCAGAGGATAGAACAGTGGAAAAGCGGCGAAAAGTGACAACCGAAACGATTCGGCAGATGAAGCACCGAAACGAACGCTTTGTCTGCCTGACCGCTTACGATGCCCTCATTGCCCGAATTTTCGATGAAGCAGGGATCGACGTTCTTCTGGTTGGTGATTCTCTGGGAAATGTCCTGCAGGGGCATCCGACTACGCTGCCCGTCACGCTGGATCAGATGATCTACCATACCCAGATGGTGAAGCGAGGGGTGCAATATGCAATGGTTGTTGCCGATATGCCATTTCTTACCTACCAGATTTCGGCTGAACAGGCACTGCGCAACGCTGGACGCCTGATGAAAGAAGCAGGAGCGGAAGCGGTCAAACTGGAGGGGGGCGAACGGATTGCGGAAACCGTTCGCCGCCTGACGGAAACGGGCATTCCCGTTATGGGACATCTGGGATTGACGCCTCAAAGCATTTATCAATTCGGCACGTACCGAACACGCGGCGTCGATCCAGCAGAGGCAGAACGCATTCGCAAAGATGCCTTAATCCTTCAGGAAGCAGGAGTCTTCAGCATCGTGCTGGAAAAAATTCCAGCCCGGCTGGCACGGCAAATTACTGAGTCGCTGGACATCCCCACCATCGGCATTGGCGCCGGTCCTCATTGTGACGCTCAAATTCTGGTTTACACCGATATGCTGGGACTCACCATAGACTTCTCCCCCCGTTTTGTCCGCCGCTATGAACACCTCTACCAGCGCATCGCAGATGCGGTACAACGCTATATCGCGGATGTTCGACAAGGAGATTTTCCGTCCGATGAAGAAAGCTACTAACTGGTGGATCGGCTGTATACTGACCATCACAGTTGTGCTGGGCGCTGGTTGTGACGAAAACACGGTCAGCAAACCCGAAGACATTGTTTTTCCTGACTCCAACGTGAGCTTTCAACGCCACGTTCTTCCTTTCTTCCAGCTCACCTGTGCCTATGCCGGCTGTCACGACGATCAAACGCAGGCAGGGGGGATTGCGCTTACCTCGTACTTCAACCTCTGGACCAAACCCGGATTGATTATTCCCGGCGATCCGGACAACAGCGTGCTGGTCCAGATCTTAGAAGGGCGACTCCCCCATCCCCCATCCTTTCAAGCGCGAGTGACGCAAAACCATATTCGCGGCATTCGACAATGGATTGCGGAAGGGGCAAAAAATAATTAAGCAGTACAACGGCTGCTTTCACTGGTCCTCTCTATGCAGCCAACATCGCCGGGGCAAAAACAGCTCAACGCCAGAAACACTCGCGCCGGTAGCTCCCTACGGAACAATGACTAAGGTGGTCGAGCGATTACCGGTGCGTATGCGAAGATAGATCGGCTGAGCTGTTGCCGATGGCAAAGGAATAACCACGGGTTGCTGTCCTGCTACCCGCTCGCGAGCAATTCGTTGCCCCAGCATCGTATAGACTTCCACCTCCACTGGTAGCGCTGCTGGAGCAGGAGGATACAGCAGGATGCGATCTGGCAGGCGAAGGTAATGCCAACCGGTTGAAACTCTGGAAGATTCAGAAGCAGCGGTGGTGGTTGTTTCGCGCAACAGCTCCCACAGTTCAGGGCGATCCCCATCATATCCCAGCGCCCAGATGCCAATTCCTCCGAGCCGCCGCTGTTGCGCATAGCGATACTTCAGTCGCAAACTCATCGTGTCATCGTACCACCCCTGAAGCTGCGCCGAGCGGTTATAGTACGGCGTCATCGAGCTTTCGTCCCAGTGCCAGGAAGCCTCCTTCAGTCGATGCTTGACGATCTGTTCGTACGTATAGGCAGTTCCCGACCCCGTTGCTTTTGCTGGCGGGATCGTATCCGCAACGGGCCACTCCCGTCCATAATACGGAACGCCCAGCCACAACTTTTCCGGCCGTAAGCCCTTTGCAAGATAGGTTGACACCGAACGATCCACGCACCAACTACTCCAGGTCGTTCCGCAAAAAAGGGGAGCAACCGGACCAGCGTAAGCAGATCCCGTCCAGTGATATTCGTAGCCCATCATCACGCAATAGTCCAGAAAATCATTGTACGCCGCCACGTCGAACACATCGTACCAATCTACCGCCGGCAATGCAATAGACACTTCTGAGCCGGGAATCTCCTGATGAAAACGATCTGCTAAGTGACGCAAAAACACCGTCAGGGAATCTCGCAACCACGGATAGGGAATCAGCTCGAAGTCAATATTCACCCCATCTGCGTTGCGCAACTTAACCAGCGCAATAAGACTATCGATCAGCACCTGCTTCGCCTGCGGATTGGTTAGAAACTGACGGTTCGCATCACTACCGAAATTGGTCACACACAGCACCACTCTGGTTCCATATTGATGCGCTATCGGCACCAGATCGGTGGTCTTCCACTGCCGAATTGTTTTATAGGACCCCGTTTGTGGATCAACCGCATAGGAGAAATAAGCAACGGTGTGCAACAGCTCATACCGGTACTGTTTGTATCGAGTCCCCATCCAGTAGGGATGCCAGCCCATCACGCGAAGGCGGGACGGCGTTCGCTGAAACCGGTGGATATCAGGAAGTGCTTCGGAAGCGTGCCATCCCTGCAGAGAATCCCACGCTGCCTCCGAAGAAAATTGCCACTGCTGAAAAAATCGGTCCTGTTCGCTGTGAATAGACGGAAAGGATCGCCACTGCCCGAAGCTATACAGCGGCACAATGCAAAGAAGTAACAGCAACTGCATCCACCGCCGCGTAGGCAATCTGAGCGATGTGTTACGACGCAAGTATCGTTCTACCAAACTGCACTGCATTCCCGATTCTGAATCTGCCATCGCTCCTTCATTCCTGCTCTCATTCATTGCTGCTGTACAAAATCCGCAATCTTTTGCAATAACTGATCCGTCAGTTGTGCCACTGCCCGGCTCATTGTTGGTGCAATCTGTTCCAGTTCATCGTCCGGACACGGCAAGGTAATGCTGAACAACTGCTGGAACAGCGGATGGTAGCTCAACGCTGTTTTCTGCGTGCGGCGGGAGAACGTGTAATAGATGCTGAGATGCACGACATACCGATCATTCTCCTCATCCCAGCGGGCAGCAAATTCCAGAACCCGCCCTTCCAGCAAGTACCGGGGCGACATCAACACGCGTTCACGAAAAATGCCGCTGGTAAAACTGCCATAGCGAATCAGGCGGCGAGCAACCGCATCGGTAATCAAGCTGGACGGTTCTGCCGCCCACCGATGGTAAAACAATCGCTTAACCGTGCCCTCAGGATAGAGGATAACAAATCGATCGGTCGCAAACTCTGCATCTACAGTCAAAAGCCGAATCCACAAACTGGCTGGAAAGCGATAGTGTTGCAGCGAAGATTGCAATGGTTGTTGCACCAGGTGGTAGTACGTAATGTCCGGATACTCGGTACGGATCGACATACATCCCGCTAAACCGGCTATCAGCAGGCTCGAAGCGATCCAGTGTTGTATTCTTCGCAACGGTTTACTCTTCTTCATCTGGCGGCTCCGTCAACATCAGTGGACCAAAATCTTCGCGCAGCGTCCGCAGCGTGAGCCGTAGTTCCCGACTGGTCCGCTCCAGCTCAGCAGCAGTGCTCAAAAGGCGCTCGGTTGTCAAAGCAGAAAGCTGTTGCAGGGTGAGAATGGTCTGTTCCAGGCGTACCATTACCGTGTCATAGCGAGCAACAATCTGGTCTGCTTTCTGGTCCAGGCGCAAATGCGTGATTTGTTGCTGCAAATTCTCTATCGTTTCACTTAAACGAGCACTGGTCTGCGATAAACTCCGCCCAGTCCGTCCCAACTGCTCGATCACGCCGGTGGAATCAAAACGTTCCAGCAGTTGCCGCAACTGTGAGGTAATATGAGCCGTCTGGGCAATAGCGGTTCGCAGCTCCGGATTATCCACAAAGTTTGCGATGGAATGGAGAAATCGCTTTGTTCCTTCGGAAATCCCCTTCGTATCAATCATCCGGAGATTGTTGATCACCTCGTTCAATGCTAACTCTAAGGTTTCGATGTCCGATGGAGCCGATGGGATCACCGGATACGGTGGCTGGAATTGGAGCGGTAGTGGGGGATACTCCTCCGGACTTTCCGGGTAGAACAATTGCAGAAACTTTCCCCCAGCGATGCTTGCCAGCGCTTGCTTGACCCGCAAGGTGGTATCAACCTGCATATCAGCTTCCAGTTCCATCACAATTTCAATCAGCTTGCCGTCCGGCGCCAGATGAACAGTTTTGACCCGCCCTACCGGAATGCCCTGATACTTGACGGCTGTTCCCGGCTCGATTCCTTCAACCGAGGTATCAAAGTACGTAACGTACAGTTGATACTCCTGGAACCAGCGGGCAGCACCCAACCAGAGGATAAAAAAAACCAGAAAGCTGAATCCGATAAAAGCAAATAAACCGATCCAGAAGGGATGGGAAACTCGCCGTGTTGGAATCGTCGATGTCATCGTTCCAGTTTCGCCAGACGGTTAAAAAAGCTGTAAACGGCTGGATGATCCGTTCGATTGCGTAGGGTGTGCGGATCTCCTTCCGCAATGATCGTATGAGTGTGCCGATCTAATAGCAGCACTCGATCCGCAATGGTAAACGTACTTTCCAGATCGTGGGTCACCACGACCATCGTTGTGCCAAAGATTTGTTTAAACTCCAGCACCAACTGATCGATCGAAGCAGCCGTCACCGGATCCAACCCAGAAGTTGGTTCGTCCAGAAAAAGGAGTGGCGGATCCAGCGCCAATGCGCGGGCAATACCGGCACGCTTCTGCATCCCACCGGATAACTCCGCAGGGAGCAGTGCTTCGCTCCCACTCAATCCCACTGCTGCCAATTTCAAGCGAACAATTTCCATAATCTCCAGATCCGTTAAATGGGTGTACATCTGCAGTGGCAGGGCAATATTTTCAGCGATTGTCAGCGATCGGAGCAACCCGCTGGATTGGAACAATACGCCGAGATGGCGGAGAATCTGCCGCTGCTGCTGCTCTGGCACCGCCCATAGATTCTGCCCCATAATCCAGACTTCCCCGGAAGTTGGCGGGAGTAATCCCGTCATCACCCGAAGCAGCGTACTTTTTCCGCAGCCGCTTTCCCCCAGAATGCAGAGAATTTCACCGGCAAAAACCTCCAGAGAGATATCGTCCAGCACCAGACGGTCCTCGAACCGAACCGTAACATTGCGCACCTGGACCAATGGCTGACGGTTACTCATATTCCCAGCACCTGAAACAGAACAGCAAACACAGCATCCAGAACGATGATAAGCAGGATACTGGTCACAACGGCGATCGTTGCTGCCCGCCCAACGCTGGCGCTTCCGGCGGAAACCCGAAGTCCCTGGAAGCAGCCAATAATGCCGATCACAAAACCAAAAAAGAAACTTTTGAAAATCCCCGTGAAAACGTGTGCATAGTTCAGTGCCTGTTGCGTTTGCAGCAGATAACCAGAGATAGTGAAATCCAGCGTCGTTAGAGCCGTGAGCAATCCTCCCACGATGCCAGCAACATCGGCGATGAGGCTGAGCAGTGGCAAGGTGAGCACAACGGCAAGGATGCGGGGTAAGAGGAGGAAGTGGACGAAATCAATGCCCATCACCTGCAACGCATCCAGCTCTTCGTTGATCTTCATCGTGCCAATTTCCGCCGCAAAGGCAGATCCAGTGCGCCCGGCAACGATGATGGCAGTCATCAAGGGACCCAGTTCGCGGGTTACGGAAATTGCTATCAGGTCAGCCAGATAAACATCGGCACCGAAGCGATGGAGTTGCACGGCGCCCTGGTATCCGAGAATGACCCCAATGAGGAGCGCGATGAGGGAAACAATCGGCACAGCACTCACACCGGCTGCGAAGACAAATAGGGGAAGATCTTCCCAGCGGACTCGATGGGGATGGCGCACAAGATCCACGATCAGGCTTCCCAGGAACACAAAAAATGCTCGAATATCGCCCAGCTTCCGAAGCAGACTTTCACCCAATCGCTCAAAGAAGCGGCGCCAACCAGCGACTGCGGGCGGGACCGGTTGTTCTCCTGCCTGTCGCTCAAAAAACTGGAGCAGCCGCTCCATCTCCGGTGAGAGACCCCGCAATTGCAAAGTGGCAGAACGGTCCGTCGCCAGTTGCCGGAGGCGGCGGATAAAGACAACCAGAAAAGTGTCGTACGCTACAATATGGCTAAAGTCCACGGTAAGCTGTTCAAACGCTCTGGCTTTCAACTGTTCCCACAGTGAGGCATAATGATGCCCCTGCGGCAATTGCAGGGGCAATCGACATACCACAGTAATGCGTTGCTCTGTTTGCTCCAAATCAAACGGCGGTTCTGTCAGCGACATACAAAAATGGCTTTTTGATTCCGAACTTTACGCCTGTGCCGAAACCTCCGGACGCCAATCCTTCTGGAAGCGTGGTCCCAGCCCTTCCCACACTTTGTAGTAGTCCGTTTGCAACAGATCGGTCTCCAGTGCAAAGCGGGTCAGCCGAATTTGGTAGAAGGTTTCAAACATAAAGGCAAGGGTATTGCCCAGAAACTCCGGCTTCAGTTCTGCGCTGATTGCTTTTTCGTACGTCGGCTGATCAGGACCGTGTCCGGTCATACAGTTGTGCAGACTGGCACCACCCGGCACGAACCCTTCTTCTTTGGCATCGTACTTCCCTTTGATCAATCCCATAAACTCGCTCATAAAGTTCCGGTGGAACCACGGCGGACGGAACGTATGCTCTGCGACCATCCAGCGTGGCGGGAAGAGAACAAAATCGACGTTGGCAAACCCCGGCTGTCCCGAAGGAGCCGTGAGCACGGTAAAGATAGAGGGATCGCTGTGATCAAAGGTTACGGTGTTGACCGCCTGGAAATACGCTAAGTTGTACTTGTACGGCGTATAGTTTCCGTGCCAGGCAACCACATTGAGTGGCGAATAGCGGGTATCGGCTGCCCACAGTTTTCCATCGAATTTCCCAATAATCTGGAACTCCCCTTCTGCCTCTTCATAATAAGCAACCGGCGCCAGAAAATCGCGAGGATTCGCCAATCCATTTGCGCCAATCGGTCCCAGCTCTGGCAGGCGGAACAGCGGACCGAAGTTTTCGCAAATATACCCTCGCGCTTTGCCATCCAGCAGTTCTACTTTGAACTTGATGCCTCGTGGAATCAGGCAAATCTCGCCGGGCGATACTTCCAGGATTCCCAGCTCAGTATAGAATCGCAAACTCCCCAGTTGAGGCACAATGAGCATTTCTCCATCCGCATTGTAGAAATACCGATCCTGCATCGAGCGATTGGCAACATAAAAATGGATCGCAACACCCGTGTGCAGAGAAGCATCTCCATTCCCTCCGACCGTAACTAAGCCCTCCACAAAATCGGTTGGTTCCTCTGGAATTGGCATCGGATCCCACCGGAACTGCGTTGGAGGCGTTACCACTTCGTTAAAGGGCGTTCCGCGCAGCAACCCCTGCTCAATTTGCCGGAAAGGCTTATGATTGACCGATGGAACGATCCGATACATCCAGGTGCGGCGATTCTCACAGCGAGGTGCTGTAAAAGCAGTTCCATTGATCTGCTCAGCGTACAATCCATACGGCACTTTCTGCGGCGAGTTCTGTCCAACCGGTAAAGCACCCGGTAGCGCTTCTGTTGCGAAAAAACTTCCAAATCCCGATTGATACTGCAATTGTCCATTCCGTGATGCCATTGTGTTGTTCCTTTTATTTTGTGAAACAAACCCTGAGCGGTTTTCTCTATCATTCACAGGCTGCACATTTCTCGAAAAAATTTTCGCCCATTCCACCTCCGCCGATCGCTCTGCAGTCCACTGCCCATCACCAGCTTGCTCTATACCGAAACGCTCCTTTCAGCTTTCAAAATTACGGATTTTCCTGCGGATAGCGGTTGCATCCAGCATCCGATCTGGGAACCTGTAAGTACCGCGAACGTGACACTGTCAGGCACCCTTGGCAACCAGTTGACACTTTCGCTCTCCTATTCCCTATTTGCAGGCAATTTCGTATTTTGGCATTGTTTTTGACGATAACCATTTCTGTGCAATGCGGTTTTTTCCAGGGGATTCGGAGGAATGGAAGCGGCAATTACTTCTGAGAGGGAACATTCCTGGTGGTTTAGTCTGCTGGTTTTCCTTGCTTTCGGAACGGCTGTGTGGTCGCAAACTCTGAGCGTGACTGTCATTATGCCACCGCAACCAAGCTCTTACCTTGCGGATTGGATTGCCGGGCGCGAAGAGGTAATGGTAACCGTCCACAATAGTGGATCTGCTCCGCAAGCGGCAATTCTCAAGGTCAAGCTCTACTTAGACGGAGAGCTACAGGCGGAAACCGATGTGGACAAGCTGGAGCCAGTCACCATTCCACCGGGAGTTTCTACATTCTACGCTCAGGATTTTCTGCAATTAGAAGCAATTAACTTCTACGGTGATAGCCGGAAATCCGTGGAACGTTCTGGTCGACTTCCGGCTGGGCACTATCAGTTCTGCTTCCAGTTGTTGGATCCTCAAACGCATGAGCCACTGACGCCCCTGCCAGAATATTGCCGCTCCTTCACCATCATCCTCTACACCCCACCGGTGCTCCTCCAGCCGGCTGACAGAGACACGGTAAGATCTCTGACCGACCTGCGGTTTCAATGGACACCGGTCGTTCCGGCTGCCCCCCAACCGATTCTCTACACCCTTCAGGTGTTCGAGGTCTTTGAAGGACAAACTCCGATGGATGCCTACCTTGAAAACCCTCCTGTCCTGCAATACACAATCCACGATGGGACAACCATTCCGTATCAGCCGGAGCTGGGGCTGCTTCAGCCGGGACGTACTTATATCTGGACCGTCCAGGTCACCGATTCCTACCACCGCCCCCTGTTTGCACCTGATGGACGGGCAGAACCTTTTACCTTTGTTTACCAACCCCGTGAGCAACTGCTGGGGGATAAGGAACCCAAAGGGAAGCAGAGAGGAAGCGACACTGCCACAGTGGTCGATGTACACGTGTTGCGCATCGGACACTTTGAGATCCTCCTTCGGGACACTGTTCGCTGCTCCTCCGGCGGAGGATGTTCTATCAGTGGCACCGGGACGCTGTTTATTCCCTGGCTGGATGATTCTTTGACGGTCCACTTTACCAACTTGCAAGTCACCGTTACCGACACCCCCGGCGTTGCACGGGTAGTTGCCGGCGTCGTAGCAGTAGCTGGAACGTGGATGCGAGAAATTTTTCCGGGCTACCCAGAATTCCGGCTGGAAATCAACGAATGGCGCTTTACGCCCGATAGAGCGCTGCTGAACGGAGATGTGTTTTTCAACGGACAAACGTGGGATCTGCCGTGCGTTGTATCGGAAACGCTACCGCTGGACAGCCTGGAATTCTTCCCGGACTCCCTCCGGCTGGAACTGCCGACCGGATGGGTCTGCTCAGGCATCGATTTAGCGATCGGCGACTGTTTTACTTTCCACTTTGATACGCTATCCGTCGCTCTGCGCTGGGATGGAAGCCGATGGACCGCCACCGCTTTTCTGGATGGAACCGTAACCATTGCCTGCTGGACGGTGGATGGTCAGCCAGTACAGCTTGCGTTCCGAAGTCAAATTTTACCGGGACAGGTGAACTTACTCCTGAGCGTTTATGCTCCATTGCGAGACGCTCGCATTGTGGGATTGCCCATCTGGTTGTCGCTCGATAGCCTGATTCTGGACGCTTCCAGTCTGGAAAATCCGGCGGGATTTCCTCCAGCGCTGTGCGGCATCAGTAGCTGGAGCGATCCGCTGTGGAAAGGAGTGTGGATTCCTTCTGCTCACCTCAAATTCCTCGTGGAGCAAGACACTTTGCAATGGGACATTCGCGATATTGTTCTGGAAAACGGCTCTGGACGTCTGCTTGCCAGCTTTGAAGGAGAGGCAACCTTTGTACCGCCACATCCTATCGAGCTTGCAGGATTTACCGTCCGGTTAGACTCAGCAAAAATCCGGTTCTGTCAGAATACGCTTGCAACGCTCCGGGCAAACGGTCTTCTTCAACTTCCGGCTTCGCTTCAGAAACCAACTGAGTGGGCGCGGTTAGACAGTCTCTACCTGCGCCTTGCCGGGCACCAACGCGGATCGCAATTCGAATGGCTCGGCACCCTGGACCTGTTTGGCGGTGTGAATTTAGCTCTGCCACCTTCCAATCCGGTTGCGATGCTCCGCCTCCAAAATGGACAAATTGCAAAAGTCAGCGCCCACCGCGGCTACGTAGAATTTACCAATATTGATTTTCAGGCGCCACCGAACGACCCGGCTGCCGTCGTACACCTTGCGGGTTTGAGAATCTGGAACGATGGACAGGTGCAACTGGAAGATGCGGATGGCTGGTTCGACATAAGCT
>JALWUI010000125.1 GCA_027082775.1 Candidatus Kapaibacterium sp. | reverse complement strand
GGGTAAACGATTACGTCCGAGGATTTTGAGAAAATTGAGAAGAAAATGGAGGAATTGGCAAAGCGGGATGTGCCATACGAACGGATGGAAATTGACTGGGAGGAAGCGGTCGAGTACTACCGGAAAGAAGGGAATGAATACAAGCTGGAGATTCTGGAGGAAATCAAAGGCGAGCCGATTACTTTCTACCGACAGGGAAACTTTACGGATCTCTGTCGCGGTCCGCATATTCCTTCGACAGGGAAGATTAAGGCGCCAAAGATTCTGGGTGTTGCTGGCGCATACTGGCGCGGCGATGCGCGGAACAAGATGTTGACTCGCGTGTATGGCATTAGCTTTCCGAAACGCTCCCTGCTGGAAGAGTTTTTGAAGATGCGGGAGGAGGCGCAAAAGCGCGACCATCGCCGGCTGGGCAAGCAGTTGGGGATTTTCTTCATCTCGCCCAATGTCGGACCCGGATTGCCAATGTGGTTGCCCAGAGGAACCGTGTTGCGCCGCACGCTGGAGAATTTCCTGCGACAGGAGCAACTGAAACGGGGATACCAGGAGGTTATTACGCCGCATATCGGAAAGCTGGAGCTCTACATTACCTCCGGCCATTATCCCTACTATGCGGATTCCCAGTTCCCGCCGATGGAACTGGAAGGGGAATCCTATCTGCTCAAGCCGATGAACTGTCCACACCATCACCAGATTTATGCCAGTCAGCCTCGAAGTTACCGCGACCTGCCACTCCGCCTTGCGGAGTTTGGTACTGTTTACCGCTATGAGCAATCAGGGGAGCTTTCAGGATTAACACGGGTTCGGGGATTCACGCAGGATGATGCGCATATCTACTGCACCGTGGAGCAGGTCAAGGAAGAAATCCGGAATGTGGTGGAATTAACCCAGTATGTGATGAGCATTTTTGGTCTGGAGGTGACGACGCGACTATCATTCCGGGATGAGAATGAAGAAAAATACGGCGGCGATATTCGGTTGTGGGAGCGAGCGCAGCGGGAAATTCAGGAAGTTGCGGAGGAAATGGGGCTGGAATACTTCATTGGTATTGGGGAAGCTGCGTTCTATGGTCCGAAGATCGACTTTATTGTTCGCGACGTGCTGGGGCGACAATGGCAGATGGGAACGGTGCAGGTGGATTACGTGATGCCCGAACGTTTCCAACTGGAATATATCGGCGCTGATAATCAGAAACACCGTCCGGTCATTATCCACCGCGCGCCTTTTGGCTCCTTCGAGCGATTTGTGGCGATCCTGATTGAACACTTTGCCGGGAACTTTCCTTTCTGGCTGGCACCGGTGCAGGTCCGGGTGTTGCCGATTAGCGATCACCATATCAGCTATGCACAGCAGGTGGTGGATCAGTTGACTGCTGCGGGCTTCCGCGTTGAGCTGGATGATCGCAATGAACGGATTTCACGTAAAATTGCCGAATCGGAACAGCAGAAAATTCCCTTCGCGCTGATCATCGGTGATAAAGAGGTTGAAAGCGCTACGGTGGCTGTTCGGGAGCATCGCGTGGGTGATCACGGGCAAAAAATGCTCGACGAGGTTGTTCGCTGGTTTACAGAACTCAATCAGCCGAAACCCGTCACGGTGCAACTGTGATTGCGAGGAGTGGCACGTCCATCTTTTGCCAGTGAAAGCCGGGACTTCCGCTTACGGTTCACCTGTGATTCAATGGTGAGCCTGGGAGCGCACGTTTCAGCGTGCATTTTCTTTGCGGTGCAGTTCAACCGTAGTTCGATGGCAAGGCTCTTGCAGTTTCTGTGCTCGTGCTGTGTCCAGTGGTTACAGTTCAACCGTAGTTCAATGGCAAGGGCATTTGACCGGTGTTGCTGATTGCCGGCGCGTGAAGGCTGGTACTGATGGGGGCTAAGGTATGATAGTGCGTTGACTTTTCTTTTTCGGACGTTGGACACATTGCTTCTGCACAGGAGAAGTGCAAACCTTCGAGCTGATTGGCTATTGCCATTTTTTGTCGATGAAGTCTGAACCTTCTTCGCTGATGATTTCCTCGAGCTCAGCCTCGTATTGCCATTCTTTGTCAATGAAGCCCGATACCGACGTCGAATGGAGGGATTGCGGAAAAAAAATCATTACTTTGAGATTTCCAGATCGTACTGCTCGGAAATCAGGGGATTACTACTACCGGGGATCGTGAAATTGCAGGTGTAGCCGCACAGCTATCCGCGGCAGAGGTGGTCACCGCTATCGGGGGTAACCATAGCAGGGGAATTGGAAGAAAAGAAAGTTTTCTGAGACAGTTTTCGGCATTGAGTTTTGCTCTATTGCCGAAGGTGTGTGAAAAAGAAAGCGCCGATTTTCAGCAAAATCCGCTACTTTTTCTCCCGGCATTTGTTTCTTCCGGAAATTTTCTGCAAATTTGCGACTGCTGTAACTGAGGGCATGGGTGATCCACCCGGTGAAATTTCCAAAAAGGTTCTGAGAAGCCAGAGATAGGTTAGTGTGCTACGATGCCGGAATCGTTACGTCTTTTTTATGAAGAGCTAAGGCAGTCGGCGCCGGGAAAGCGGCGGGGAAGATCGAGAGGAAAAGCGGAAGCGGTGAAGAAAAAAGAAGAAAAGCCGTCAGCCAGCACATCATCGTCGAAAAAAGAAAAGAAGAAAAGACAGGGGTCGGTGCAGGAACTCTGGCAGGCGTGTTTAGCCATCATCCGGGATAACGTTTCCCAGCAGGTGTTTAAAACGTGGTTTGAGCCAATCGTACCGCTTCGCTGGCAGGACAATGTGCTGACGGTGCAGGTGCCCAGCCAGTTTTTTTACGAGTGGCTGGAGGAACACTATTATCCGCTGATTGAGAAGACCATCAAGGAAGTGTTAGGGACATCAGCACAATTGCAGTACGAGGTCATTGTTGACCGCACTGCCCGATCTGCAAAGGATCGGACGATCCGTTTGCCCGCATTTCGGCAGGCGCCGAAGCAGACGCCATTGCCTTTTGCGCCGGCAACACCAGCAGAACATCCTTTCCCTTCTTCGCTGGTACCTCACTATACCTTTGACACGTTTGTACGGGGTGAAAGCAACCAGTTAGCGGTAGCTGCTTCTCTGGCGGTTGCTGAGAATCCGGGAATGACACGCTACAATCCGCTGGTGATTTATGGACCTACCGGTGTAGGTAAAACGCATCTGGCGCACGCTATTGGCAATGCCATTGTGCAAAAGCATCCGCGCCTGCGGGTATTGTATACCAATAGCGAGCGCTTTACGGTCGAGTACATCAATGCGTTGCAATACAACAAGATTTCGGATTTTACCCAGTTTTATCGCTCGGTCGATGTGCTGATTGTCGACGATATCCAATTTTTCATCGACAAGGAAAAGACGCAGGATCATTTTTTTCACACTTTTAACACCCTGCACCAGGCGGGTAAACAGTTAGTGCTTACCAGTGACCGCCCGCCCAAGGATCTGCGAGGCATTGACGATCGCCTGATTTCGCGGTTTCAATGGGGCCTGATTGTGGATATTCAACCGCCGGATTACGAACTTCGGCTGGCGATTTTGCAGCAGAAAGCGGCAGCAGAAGGAGTGGAGTTGCCCTCCGATGTGGCACAGTTTCTGGCGCGCCATATCACCCAGAGTGTGCGGGAGCTGGAAGGGTGTTTAATCAGTTTGATTGCAAAAGTAGCCCTCGATGGACGAGAAATGAATCTGGCACTGGCGCAGGAGGTTGTGCAAACCCTGCAGCCTGCCAGTGAAATATCGATGGTTTCGAGTTCGCAACTGACGGTGGAAGATATTATCCGCGCTGTAGCAGCGGAATTCAATCTGTCGCCAGCATTGCTGACCAGTAAGACGCGTCGCCATACCGTCGCCGTCGCCCGCCATATAGCGATGTATTTTGTGCGGGAGATACTGGAAATGCCCTTGAAGAAAATTGCCCTTTTGTTCGGACGCAAAGATCATACAACCGTGATCCATGCCTGTCAAACGGTAGAACAGTATCGGGCGACAGATCCCGATTTGCGGCAGGTTATCGACAACTTAGAACGGAAAATTCGCCAGCTTTAAAGTATTGCAGAATGTTCTGCGTTGCAGACAGGAGAACGCAGCCCTTCGGGGAGATCATTCAAACCATTGCGAGGGAAGATGGGCGAAAATCTGGCTATTCGCAGCGGTCAGGTAAGGAAGAAGTAATTCAGCGCACCGCTCCCTTCCATATCGGCATTCCCGAAGGTACTCCAGCATTCCCTGCTGTTGCCATACGTATTGTTGGGGAAGGGTAGGAAAGCGGCGTGCCAGCGTACCGTAGCGATGAGGTGCTTTGAGAGACCAGAACCACATCAGCAAAAGGTTTTTTTGTCCCTCCGGGGCTACGGCAAATGCCATTGGCAGCAGTACATTCACCATCACTTCCAATCGAGTTCCTTTGCCCTCACCAGCCAGGGACATATGGAGCAGTGATGTTAAGCGCTCCGCCAGTGCATCGTCCGAAAGTTGCTGTGTTGCCAGATCTTGCAGAAACGAAAGCCACGGACGGAGCGTCGAGGTCGAGCACAATTGCTGTTGATAGCGCAGCAATCCGCCGGGACGGCGACGGG
>JALWUI010000124.1 GCA_027082775.1 Candidatus Kapaibacterium sp. | reverse complement strand
TCGCGTAGCATCGAATTAAACCACATGATCCACCGCTTGTGCGGGCTCCCGTCAATTCCTTTGAGTTTCACCCTTGCGAGCGTACTCCCCAGGTGGCACGTTTATCGCGTTAGCTTCGGCACTGAGCTCGCCGCAGCAAGCCCAACGCCTAACGTGCATCGTTTAGGGCGTGGACTACCAGGGTATCTAATCCTGTTTGCTCCCCACGCTTTCGTGCCTCAGCGTCAGTTGCGGGCCAGCTGGCTGCCTTCGCCTTCGGTGTTCCTCCTGATATCTACGCATTTCACCGCTACACCAGGAATTCCACCAGCCTCTCCCGCACTCAAGATCGGCAGTATCAAGGGCGTTTCGTCGGTTGAGCCGACGCCTTTCACCCTTGACTGACCGACCCGCCTACACACCCTTTACACCCAGTGATTCCGGACAACGCTTGCGCCCTACGTTTTACCGCGGCTGCTGGCACGTAGTTAGCCGGCGCTTACTTTCCGGGTACTGTCCGATGCGCCCCACAAGGACGCCTTTCTTCCCCGGCTACAGCGGTTTACACCCCAAAGGGCTTCTTCCCGCACGCGGCGTCGCTCGGTCAGGCTTTCGCCCATTGCCGAAGATTCCCCACTGCTGCCTCCCGTAGGAGTCTGGGCCGTGTCTCAGTCCCAGTGTGGCTGACCACCCTCTCAGGCCAGCTACCCATCATCGGCTTGGTGAGCCGTTACCTCACCAACGACCTAATGGGACGCAGCCCCCTCCGTGTCCAGCACCCCTAAAAGAGGCGCCTTTCACACCGATGGGATGCCCCATCGGTGCGCATCCGTTTTTAGCCACCCGTTAGAGTGGTTATTCCGGAGACACGGGCAGGTTGGCTACGCGTTACTCACCCGTTCGCCGGTGTACTCGGAAACCGAAGCTCCCTTTCCCCCTGACTTGCATGTGTTAGGCACGCCGCCAGCGTTCGTCCTGAGCCAGGATCAAACTCTCCATCGCAAAAAACGCTCGCTTTCTTGCCTTTCTCCTTCCTGCCTCTCCCCCAGTTGCCCCCTTCGACAACTGCACCCCGAAATGGAAAAGATCATTACCGCCTTAACCCCTTCTTCAGGTTAAGGCATTCGCAAATATACACACTTTTCAGCACGCAACCAAAGATCCATCAATCCGTGCGCAAAAGCGGGAGTGTTAACGAACACCTTATCACCTGTATTGTGTACTTTGCAAAAGCAACCGACCATCGCTCGCTTTTGCGCAAAGCAGGCGTGTTAACGATTAACCCTGAACGGTTATTGTCCCTGCGATTTCTGCTGACGGGTACCTGCTGCTGGTAATCCCTCTCGCCGTACAGACTGTAGCCCCATCGGTGATCCTGAAAGAATAAATTGCGCTGTCTGTCCTTGCAGCGCATCGACCTGCTGCGCAATACGATCGAAGATTGCTAACATATGTTCGACTGATTGCGTGTTGTGCTGCGTCGCTTCCGATGCCTGCTCAATTCGCTGACTCATATTTTCAGCCGTTGCACTCAGATCTTCCACTGCCAGCGATATCTGTTGTACCAGCGAAGAGAGCTTTTCCGAACTCTTCACAATCGACTCCAGCGCCTCATTCGCCCGCCGGGCTAACTGCATTCCTGATTCCGTCCGCTCTGAGGCTTCTACCGATGCCTCTACCGCTGCCTGCGTTGCCGCCTGCACCTCATTGATCATTGCTTCGATGGACTTTGTCGCTTCCTGTGTCCGTTCTGCCAATCGTCGTACTTCGTCAGCAACAACGGCAAATCCTCGTCCAACTTCACCCGCCCGCGCCGCTTCAATAGCAGCGTTCAGCGATAGCAAGCTGGTCTGGTCTGCGATTTCTCGAATGATGGAAATAATTTTACCAATTTCCTGTGCTGAGCGACTGAGTTCTTCCATCACTTTCTGGGTCTTCGACGCAATGTGCTGCGCCTGTTCCATTTCCGAAAATGTCGCTGCCACGGCTTCCCGCCCTTCTTTGGCGCTGTTCAGTGATTCCTGACTTTCCTGAGCTGTTTGATCCGCCACCTGCCGCATGGTGGCAAATGTCGTCGCCATCTCGTTGGCACTGGTCGCTATCTCCACAATGTCGGCGGTGGTTTGCTGCAACGACTCCATCGTTGTTTGCGCCTCTTGCTCCAGTACCTTTACCTGTTCTGCCATCGTTCCAGAACGCTCCCGAATGGACTGGACAACCTGTGCCAAAGTATCCAGCGTCGTGTTCAACATACGTATTAACTGCCCGATGGGATCGTCCTTCTGTGCTTCTAAGCGCTGTGTCAGATCATTCTGCTGCACTGCCTGCAGCAGTTGATTGATCTGCTCTACTTGTTGCTCCAGATACCGTTGCTGGATGAGCACTTCTTCCCGCGCCTGGTGGGCAGCCGCTTCCGCTTTTTCTACCGACCGCCGCTTTTCCTCTTCAATCTCATCCAGCAACTTTTGCAAATGCTCGATCATCGAATTGAGTGAATTTCCCAGCTCCTCTAACTGATCACCGGTTGCAACCTGACTTCGCACCTGGAGATTCCCATCAGCAACTTGTCGCGTGACCTCGACCAACTGATCAATCGGGCGAACGACCATTCGCCGAAGCTGGTAGATCAGCAGTCCGAGCACCAACACGATACTTCCGATTGCGATTGGGACACCATCAAGCATTGCTGCCTTCGCCATCTGATTCGCCAGTTCGTGGTGATAGACCAAGACTATTGTCCCAATCTTCTCCCCCTGATCTCCTAGCACTTCAAATTGGACGGTATCCTGCGGCAATTGGTTCAGATCACCAAACAACTGGTAAGCCTGCTTCGCAGAATCGGACAACGGTTCCGTAAACATCGAGGATCCTGACGCATCATATACCTGAAGCTCCACGATATTGGGATCCTGCGACAAAATGGTGCGACGCAACTGTTCCAGCGCTGAGTAGTTGTACGTTAAAATGGGCAGGCGCCCCAATTCCGCCACTATACGCCCCGTTTCCCGAACGAATCGAACTACGGCGTCGCTTGAAGACTGCGACACCGTGCGGGAGACCTGGACCAGGATAATCGCTATGCCTATCACCACCAGTAGGCTAATATACACCGCTATCCGCGTCAAACTTTTCCGACGCTCCTTCATTGCCTATCCCTTGTTGTTGTTTATCACGTTTGCTAAAAAAGCCGTCCCCGCCGGAAGCTTCGTTCTCTACCGTGGTACCGACTTCCACGACTTCAGCAACTGATATTTACCGTTCCGCACGATCGTTGGATATACCTTGTCAGAGGCTTGATGGTCATTGGGTGAAAAGCCCAACTTGTATCCCAGGCCAATGTCAAAACTGCGCATTGATTCCAGAGTTTTGACTAATTTTTCTCGCGTCAGTTCCTTGCCACACTGCTGCAACGCCTCGCAGAAAATCTTCGCGGCAATGTATCCTTCCAGAGATACAAAGTCCGGTTTGTACCCTTTGCGTTTCATATCCTTCAAGTACTCTCGAACCAGTGCCACTCGCTGATTTGTTGGCGGCGGCACTACCTGAGTCACAACTTCCCCTTCTCCCGCCGGTCCCAGCAACTCTGCCAGCTTATCCGGACCGACAAAAGACACGTTCAGGAAGATCGGATCATACCCCTGCTGCTTGCACTGCTTAATGAATTCTGCACAGGCAGCATACGCCCCGCCCATAATGACTGCCTCCGGCTTTTTCGCCAGAAAAGCTTTTACTGCTGCCGAAACATCCGTTGTATTCCGCTTGTATGTCCCTTCAACCACTGGTTTCAATCCATACTTTCTCATCGCAGTGAGCGCACCGGCTTTGATGGTACCGCCATAAGCGTCCGCTTGATAGAAAATCCCGATGCTTTTGATTCCCAACTCTTTGACCAGTCCCCGAACCATTTCCGCGGTTTCCTGGAAATAGGAAGCCCGGTAATTAAAAATATACTTACTCACCGGCTGCCGAAGAGATTTCGCCCCTGTGAAAGGGAAAAGAAAAGGCACTTTCGCTTTCTCAACAATTGGCTTTGCTGCGTTGGAAGTTGGCGTTCCAACATACCCAATCAGAGCAAACACCTTGTCCTTATTGATCAGCTTACGCGTATTCTGAACACAGGGAACTGGCTCATACCGATCATCGTACACGATAAGCTTAATTTTCCGCCCGTGAATGCCGCCGTCGCGATTGATCCGGTCAAAATACGCTTCCATTCCTTTGCGCATACTTTGCCCTAAGAATGCTGCTGGTCCGCTTTGCGCGCTGCTGGTTCCTACTAAGACCTGGGTGTCGGTCACCCCTTGCGCCCTGGAGGAAACTGCTGCTAACAACAACGTTCCAACGATAACAACGGAAGAAAGAAACAGTCGCCGCATAGCGCCCTCTTTTTTGTTCAACTTCTCACGCTAGCAAGTTACAAAATTTTAGTAAAATGCTTGATGACATCGCAAAAAAGGAAAGTATGGTCTTCTGACGCCATACTGGAGAGATCTTCCCTCAAAATGCCCTTGTAATGGGCTACAACTTGTCCTTCCAAAGAAGCAACAGACAAAAAAATCCACTAACGACTAACAAGCACCGGAATGCCACTCTCTCCAAGATGCTTTTGCTTTAACTCAGCAATCAGTTTGCCGGCTGTGACACCAGATCGACCAA
>JALWUI010000123.1 GCA_027082775.1 Candidatus Kapaibacterium sp. | reverse complement strand
CTCCCAGTGGGTTGCAACTGGGGAGCGCCGACTTTCGTCGGCAACGTTGCAAATGTGTAGGGGCGACCGGCCGGTCGCCCCTACGGGTGGAATGTGGCAAGGATATAGACGCCAACACTGGGAGCGCCGACTTCAGTCGGCATATTTATGCACGCTAAAGCGTGCGCTCCCAGTAGATGCACACTGAAGTGTGCGCTCCCGGCAACCGTGTGTGGGCGACCCAGCGGGTCGCCGCTACCGGCAGGGATTTGGGTGACTCGCTGGTTGTCCCTACGAGAACGTGTGGATGCCAGTTCTCTGCGAATTTACCCCTGTTACCACTGCTGTTCGAAGCGGAGCTGCAGGAAGTACTCCGAGAGTGCAGGATCGGAGTACAGCCGGGCAGCCGCTTCCAGAAAGAGTGTGCCCAGCGCTCCGAGGCGGTAGTGTCCACGCAGCAGGGCAGCATAGTTGCGGAGGGATTGTTCAACACCGAAGCCGAGGCTGAGGGAGAGGGCGAAGTTGGGACTGAACGTGTAGCTGGGCATCAGTTGCACCTGATACGATTCACCGATCGTGGTGTCTGGAACATCACCGGTGGGGACGGTATAGAACAGATCGAGCTGGAGTTGCAGTGGGAAGGCAAAACTCAAGATCTGATTGGCAGTGAAGGTATGCAGAACGAATCGCTGCGATCGCTGCTGCGTTTGCTGAGAATAATTGAGCAATGTAACCAGTCCGGTTCGACCGATCCGCAGCGGGTAACTGAGCATTACGCGCCAGAGATCCGTTGCAAAAACCAGCGTATCCTGTCGCTGCGCTGAACGGTGGGCAGCAATGAAAAGGGTGGGGAGGCGCGGGAGTCGCAGTCGCAATTGTCCACCCATTCGCTGCGTGCGTGTCGTCACCGGTTTCGTTCCCAGAATGTTGTCTTTTTCCTCGCTGTATCGGAGCCGGAGCGCCACGCGTCGTTTCCATAAATGTTGTTGAAGCTGAACGGATTGCTGCTGCCAGTCAGTCCGCAGCACTGGATTACCGAAGGTACGGAAACCGGGACCAACCATCTGCGCCCGGAGATGCACCTGCGTTCCTGTTTCCGGCAGGGTGGTGCGGAGCTGGAGGGTATAGGCAAGGTCCCAGGAGCTGCTCAGGCGGAGTTCCAGAAAACGAGTCAGCCATCGGGGAAAGCGCTCTTCAGCAACGTAGGGACTGCGAAGATCCCACGTTACCAGAGACGTTGCAACGGCGCCGGAGAGGAACAGTCGGCGGCTAATGAGCTCTGTCCCCGCTTGCAGTTCTAACACGTGTGTGGCATACGGTCCTCCGGTAACTGGCACCACGGTATCTGGCAGGCTTCCTGTGTCTTCTTTGCCGGAAACGATGCCGAGAGCAACGAAATCGGATGGGGAGTGAAAAATGCCGAACCGCAGAGCGTGCAAGCGTTGCCCAAATGAGGATTGCTGGATGCTATCGGTCCGGATAATCGGCTGTCGTGTCGTTCCAGAGGCAAAGCTGGCGTGAAAGCTACCGGGAGTCCACTCGACACTGATGCCATCGAGCGCAACGCTGTTGAGCGAAAGTGGGGAGAAACGGGGATATACCGTGCCAATCTCAATCTTCGGCAGATACAGCAAAAATCGCTCAACGGAGGAGATGATGTCCAGTTGCTCTAATTCACTTAACTGTGCTGCCAGCTCAGCCGGAGATTGGCGTGCCAGTTGTTCCAATCGCCGCAGTTTTTCAACCTGTGCTAATTTCTCTGGTTGCACCTGCGCTAAGGAGTCGCGGATGTGATCGTATGCTGATGCCAGTGCTGCCAGCTCCGGGTCCTGGCGCAACTGTTCCAGTTGGGTGCGGATGCGGTCGATCAGTTGCTGTTTGACATTCTCCGGTTCAAACAATCCTGTCACCGCATTGATGTTCTGACGGAACTCCTGTCGTTCGGACGAAAGGAGCAGATAGAAGGAAATGGGCAGGTGTACAACAGTGACGGTTGGTTCAAAGATCCATTCCCAGAAGAAAGGGCGGTACTCCTGAAAAGTGTTCCGCTGATTGGCAACCTGTATCCGGAAACGATTGCTGCCCGACACCTGGATCCACGAGCTCTGCGCCCGGCTGGATAGCCAGGTGGTGAAGAGGAGGAGCACAATGGCGATGGTGGTCCTTCGGTATCGTATCCGATGCTGTGCTATGGGCATTGCCGTATCCATCGACTCAGGAGCATTGCAGCACGGGATTACGGTAAAGCCACGGGAGCGATGGGCACAGGAGGCAGGGAAGGATCACTCAGGATATCCGTAATGCTTCCCCTGCCAAGCTGTCCCTTGCTATTGTTACCCCAGGCGACCAGTGTTCCATCTGCCCGGAGCGCCAGAATGTGACTCCCGCCGGCGGCGATGCGAACGACACCGGTCAGCCCCGGCACCTTCTGCGGTTTGACCGGATTCCATCGTTCCCCTGTTTCAGTAATACCCACTTCGTTGCTGCCCCACACCCAGACGGTACTATCCCGGCGAAGGGCGACAGAGAAGCAACTGCCGGCGGCGATATCCACGACATCTGTCAGTCCCGGAACGCGCACGGGTCTGGCAACAATGGCGCCGGAATCTGGATGCACCTGTCCATTGCTGTTTCGCCCCCACGCCCAGACAAATCCCTGTTTATCGAGAGCAAGGTTGTGGTAATCTCCGGCAGCGATGGCGATGATGTTCCGTAGCCCTTCAATACGGCGAGGCTTCAGCACGCGGTAATCTGGAAGTTCGGAAGGAATGAATCCCAGTTGCGCATAGGCATTCGATCCCCAGCCATAGACCTGTCCTCCAGCCAGTGCCAGCGAGTGGGCAACGCCGGCGGCGATACCGTTGACCGGTCCCAATTTTACAAAGCTGGCTACTTTGACCGGTGTGGATTCCATTGCACTGGTATGTCCGATGCCCAGCTCACCGTTGATGTTGATGCCCCACGCCCAGACGATCCGGTCTTCGTCCAGCGCTAAGGAGTGACGCTCTCCGGCGGCAACCGCGATGAATTTCTTTTGCTGCGGATGAGCAATTACTTTAGGTTGATCAAGGATCGCATCGGTGGCATTCCCGCATTGTCCATAGTCATTTTTTCCCCACGCATACAGTTTGCCATTTTTCAGCACTGCCAGCGAGTGCCAGTAGCCGGCGGCGACGGCGACGACAGAGGAGAGGCTGGTAAGGATCGGCTGCGGAATCGTTACGTTTTGTTGCCCCACCTGTCGGTAGCGATTGCTGCCCCATCCGTAGAGGGCTCCCTGAAGATAAAGTTGCCAGATTTGCTGGAGTGGCTTCGCAACGGCTGTCCGGCGCGTCGACGGCTGCGGCATTTGCCGCTGGAGTGCCGCCTGCGCAATGGATTTGATCAGGGCTTTATCCACCCGGACTTTTTGCGTTGCCAGTTGGGGAAGCAGGTACTCAGTGCGAAAAGCAATTGGATCCGTCACCGCTGGCTTGTTGGTTTTGACGGCAAATGAATGAGCCAGTCCAGCGGTGAAGAGTGAAACATCGATGGCGGCTGCCGGCTTCGGTGGTCGCTTCGGCGGCTTCGGTGGTGCGAAAACGAAGGACCAGACTTCACTTTCCCCCAGCAGCGTGGTGCCAGCGTAAGCCTGTACCTGCCAGGCGTATCGCTTCCCGGCTCCAAAAGGACGAGCAGTAAGCGGATAGACCAGCAACGTTGTGGGGATGGATCGGCGAGTGAAGAAAGCAGGATTGCGCAGCATCGCATCGTACGGCGTCTGGCGTCCCAGAACCTCCACGATCCGAAGGGTGTACGTCACACGTTGGCCCATCGGCAGCGGCGTCGGCGGAAGCCACGTAAAGGTTGGACGTTGTTCCTGCACCGTGTCCCCATCAGCCGGTTCAATCAGGACCGGTGGGGAAAGCCGTTCAATCACCTGTTCAAAGCAATCACTGCCCAGCTCTTCCCCCGTCGATGCTTCATAAGCGGTAACACAAACGGTGTATTCGCCCGAAGGAACCTGTCCTGTTCGTTCGAAGATGGACCGGTAGCGCTGATCAACCTGGATCACTTCAATGGGCGAAAACTGTGTGGCGGTCATCGTATGGGTGCCGGGCGGAAGGGAGAAAACCGCGCTGCGAGCGTGCGCAATTCTTCCATCACGGGCTTCATCCACCGTGCCTTCCAGGTAGATTTCGAGGGTTTCATTTGAGAAATTGGTCAGGCGGACGCGCCATAAATCCGATTCCCGAAGCTGATTCGGTGGAGGCTGGAAAAGTTGCACCTGCACCATCTGGGCAACAGCGGTGACGAAGCTCAAAAGTCCTGCGAGGGCAATTTTGAAACCCTTCATTGTTGACCGCCTTCCTGTGACACTTGCTGTTTCGTTTTATTCTGCACTGATGCTCACAGCATCGGCATAGACCAATCGTCGAGTCAGCCGCGTTCCCATCATCGGATCGGCGATAATTTTCGCCGTGATCAACTCTGGCGATCCGCTCCGGGAGGGCGCATCGGCAAACCACTGCTCGAATTCTTTCAGGACAACGCGGAGCTTGGCACCCGGCTGGAGCGCGAGTTCCTGGTGCGTGTGATCATGCAACTGACGCGTACGTTGCGTGTAGCCAGTCGTCATCCGCCGCCATCACCGCCGCTGCCTTCGAACACAGAGAACTG
>JALWUI010000122.1 GCA_027082775.1 Candidatus Kapaibacterium sp. | reverse complement strand
CATCGAACTGCCCTGATTGCTGTCCACGATACCCCCGGAGGAAGTCTTCGACACTCAAACGCTTTTTTCCCTGCAACTGGAGTTCCGCAATGGCTATAGCGGTATGGTTTCCGCATCCCACAACAAAGGTATGGGAGTCGATGAAAAACTGCGCGGGCGACAGGTGCTGCTCATTGGTTACCGGCTCACACTGAAAAATTTTCAGCAATTTGCCATCCCAGAGCGTCCGGGCACCCGGAACGGGCGACAGTCCCCGGATCCACTGGCAGACCTCTTCAGCAGGTCGATCCCACCGGATCCAGCAATCTTCCGGACGCAGTTTGGGCGCTGTTGGATACTCCCCCGGCGGCTGCGGTCGCGGCTGTGCTCTGCCTTCCAGCAAAAGGCGGGTTGTTTCGACTGCAATCTCCGCAGCCAGCGGCGCCAGAAGGTCGTGCAATTCTCCGGCAGTGCAACGCTCCGGAATGGGGACTGCTTTCTGGAGTACAATCGGTCCGGTATCGACGGTTTCCTGAAGCAAAAACGAGGTCACGCCAGTCTGTTTCTCCCCTCGAATGATGACCCAGTGGATCGGCGCAGCGCCTCGATACGCTGGCAGCAGACTGGGATGAACATTGAAAGCTCCTTTGTGTGCTAAGGTATAGACGGATGGAGGCAGAATGCGGAAAGCGATAACAACGATGATGTCAGGCTGGAGCGCTGCAAGGCGGCGTTGGAAGTCCGGATCTTTCAGCCGCACAGGCTGCAAAATGAGATCAATACCCAGGCGTTGTGCCGCTACCTTAACCGGCGGCGGCTGGCGCCGCAATCCACGCCCCTGAGGTTTATCAGGACCCGTCACAACTGCCCGAATGCCAAATTCTTGATGCAGTGCTTCCAGGCTGGGAACGGCAAATTCGGGCGTGCCGAAAAAGAGAATCACCGGGGCGTCGGTTTTTGCCTTCATCCGACCACGAAGTTAATCAATCGATGCGGAACGTGGATGACCCGGCGAACGGTCTTACCTTCCAGATACTTCCGAACATTTGGCAGCTCTCTGGCCTGAGCTTCCAGGGCTTCTTGTGCAATATCTACCGGCACCGTTATCCGTCCGCGCACTTTCCCATTCACCTGCACCACAATTTCTTCTTCCTCTTTCTGCAACAACGCTTCGTCGTATTCGGGAAATGGCTCCAGGTGAATCGATCTGGAATGCCCTAAGCGATGCCAGAGTTCCTCCGTGATATGAGGAGCAAAGGGGGCAAGGCAGAGCAGGAATTTTTCCATCGCTTCCCGTGGACGGGTTTCCTGTTTCAGGAAGAAGTTGACAAAGATCATCATCTGCGCAATGGCGGTGTTGAATCGCAAATTCTCGATGTCTTCCCGAACTTTCTTGATCGTTGCGTGCAGCATTTGCGCCTCTTCGCGTGTCATCGGTCGATCCACAACTGCCGAGGAAAGGTGACTGGTGGATTCATCAATGAGCATTCGCCACGTACGATTGAGAAATCGGAACACGCCTTCAACCCCACTGGTTGACCAGGGCTTGGTCATTTCCAGCGGTCCCATAAACATTTCGTAAACGCGGAGGGCATCGGCGCCGTACTGCTGCACGATGTCGTCAGGATTGACCACATTGCCGCGGCTTTTGGACATCTTATACGCCCGTGCTTCTACCCGAACATCGGGATGCTCCCGGAGGTAAAAAGCATCTCCGCGCTTTTCTACTTCTTCCGGCGCAAAGCGCTTGACACGAACCACCTGCCCGGAAGCTTTCTCCACGTACTGCCGCTGCTCATTTTCCTCAACTGCATCGACCGATAGGATACGTCCGGTGTTATCCACAAAAGCGGTATACTCTACTTCGCCCAGGATAAGCCCCTGATGGAAGAGTTTGTAAAACGGCTCTGGCGTTGTCACATAGCCATAATCAAAGAGCACTTTGTGCCAGAAGCGAGCATAGAGCAGATGGAGCACAGCGTGTTCTGCCCCGCCGACATACAGATCAACCCCATAAGGCGCCATCCAGTACCGTTCTTTGGCGGGATCACAGAACCAGTGGTCATTGTGCGGATCGATAAATCGCAGGTAATACCAGCACGATCCTGCCCATTGAGGCATAACATTGGTTTCCCGCCGTGCCGGCTTTCCCGTCTTGGGGTCAATGATATGCACCCAGTCCTTTGCTCGCGCTAAGGGCGGTTCTCCGGATTCCGTTGGTCGATAATCATCCAGCTCTGGTAGCAGCAGCGGCAATTCATCCAGCTCTAAGGCTCGTTTGGTCCCATCCTCGTAGAACAAGACCGGGATGGGTTCGCCCCAATACCGCTGTCGGGAAAAGAGCCAGTCCCGAAGTTTATACTGGACAGATCGCTTGCCATATCCTTTCTGCTCCAGCCATTCTACAATTCGTTTCTTTGCCTCTTCGGTGGGCAATCCATCCAGCGAAATTTCTTCATTGGCAGAATGGCAATTGACTCCCGGATCAACGTATGCCGCTTTTTGAATATCCCAGTGCGATCCATCCGATGGACACACGACCTGCCGGATCGGCAAACCAAAAGTGAGGGCAAAGTCGTGATCGCGCTCATCGTGTCCGGGCACTGCCATAATGGCACCGGTGCCGTAGTGATAAAGCACGTAGTCAGCAATCCAGACCGGAATTTTTTCTCTCGTTGCCGGGTTGATGGCATAGCTACCGGTAAAAACCCCCGTTTTCTTTTTCGTCCCTTCCAGTCGTTCCCGCTCTGTCTTTTGCAATGCCTGCTCAATATACCGCAGCCCTTCTTCCCGATGCTCCGGGGTCAGCAAGGCTGTTGCCAGCGGATGTTCCGGCGCCAGCACGACGTACGTTGCACCGAACAGGGTATCGGGGCGCGTTGTAAACACCCGAATTACTTTGTCCGATCCATCTGCTACCGGAAACAGAATTTCTGCTCCTTCACTCTTCCCGATCCAGTTCCGCTGCATCTCCTTGGTGGCGGGGGGCCAATCCACCAGTTCCAGATCTTCCAGCAGGCGATCTGCATAAGCAGTAATCCGCATCATCCACTGGCGCATCGGGCGGCGAACGATGGTATATCCCTTTTCGCGCCACTCATCCACTTCCTCATTTGCCAGCACCGTGCCCAGCTCCACACACCAATTCACCGGCAACTCCGCAATGTAAGTCAGCCGATGCTGATCTTTGTACGCTTCGATTTCCTCCGGATCCCGTAAATCGTCAGGAATCGGCAATTCACTCATTGGACGGGCTCGCCGCTGCTGGGGATCGTACCACGAGTTGAAGATGACCGTAAAAATCCACTGCGTCCATTTGTAATACTCCGGTTCACTGGTGATAATCTCCCGCGACCAGTCGTAGGAAAATCCCAGCATTTTCAGTTGTCGGCGAAAAGTGCGAATGTTGCGGCGCGTCACTTCGCGAGGATGTATGCCAGTTTCAATGGCATATCGTTCCGTTGGCAATCCAAAAGCATCGAATCCCATCGGATGGAGCACGTGGTAACCCGTCATCCGTTTGTATCGTGCCACAATATCTGTCGCCGTGTAACCTTCGGGATGCCCAACGTGCAGCCCTGCTCCACTGGGGTACGGGAACATATCCAGCACGTAGTACTTCGGTCCCTGCAGAATCTCCGGGGTACGGTATAACTGCTGCGTTTCCCACTCTCTTTGCCACTTTTGCTCGATCTCTCGAAATGGATAACTCATCGCAGAGAATTTCTTTCTTTTAACACCTCAACCGCCGAGCTTGCAAAATTACAACCTTTTGGGAAAAGGAACAAATTGCATTCCAGTAGAGACAACAGGGGTCAAGCTGCCAGTGGTCAGGTATTGCAAAATGATGGCAAAAAGCACTGGCAGTGTGGACTTCGTTATCGCTTCAAATCCGGGTGTGCACGGCATCGGTTCTTTTCCCGTTTTATGGTTTGTCCTTTCAAGGCGGAAGTTTTGTTGAACGCACAATGTGATGACGGCACAATGCGGGAATTGCTGGGAACAATTGAACGATGGCGCCAGGCGGGCAAACGCTTCGCCGTCGCAACAGTGCTCCGGACAGTGGGATCGGCACCGCAGCCGGTCGGCACCCAGATGCTCATCGCCGCCGACCTCCAGATCGAAGGAGCAGTCAGTGGCGGCTGCGTCGAATCTGCTGTCGTAGAAATTGCCCAGCAGGTGTTGCGTACAGGAGTACCAGTGGTCGCTGACTTCGGCGTCGATGACGAAACAGCGTGGAATGTAGGGCTGTCCTGTGGCGGGGCTATCCGGGTGCTCGTTGCACTCCATCCAGCGGTGGATCCCGAACGGCAAGGCGTCTGGCAAGTGTTGTCGAGTGCACTTCAGTCTGGAGAGGGCATCGTGTGGGTTGTTCGATTGCCAGCAGCGGAAGGCGATCCTGTACTTGAAGGCGTCTGGAGCGCCCGTCGTGGATGGATTGCCCCACTGCCGGTTTCCATCCCCGAATCCCTGAATACAACGATCGCTGAAGTATACCAGCAGCGGCGGTCGATAACGGTGGTAGAGCAATCGGAAGAATATTTTCTTGGCGTACTTCCACCAAAGCCAATGCTGTTGATTATCGGAGCGGGATTTCCAGCGTTCGACCTCATCATTTTTGGACCTCGGCTCGGGATGGAAACCCTGCTCATCGATCCCCGGACGGGCTTTGCCCATCCCGAGCGGTT
>JALWUI010000121.1 GCA_027082775.1 Candidatus Kapaibacterium sp. | reverse complement strand
CCGTTGTTAGTGCCATAATCGCTGGACCGTTGGCTGAAATCCAGCGTTCACATTCCCGGTATTCTGGCATCCACGATTCGACTAACTGCCAGTAGCGTTTGCCGTGGTGTGGATAGCGTAAATGTGCCAGCTCGTGGTAAATCAGGTATTCCAGAACATTGGAAGGAAAAAGAATTGCTCGCCAGTTTAGAGAAATGGAACGGCGAGCAGCCGTACAACTGCCCCATCGTGAGCGTTGATTGCGAATGCTGATGCGGTCAACCTTCACACCCACTTCCTGCGCAAGGCTGCGAATCAGTTCCGGGAGAATACGCTTTGCTTTGCGCCGACTCCAATCGATCCAGTGTTGTTGCAAATGCACTGCAAGATCGGCGATTCGTGGATGCCAGAAGACAAAGTGGGTTGCAAAGAATCGTAATTTCCACTCATTGCCTTTGACCAATCGGACCCGGTACCACCGTCCCTGATACAGCACTTTTGGTGGCGATTCATACAGCGGTCGGCGATATTCTTCCAGTTGGGTTAATTGATCTTCGATGAAGGAAAAATTGCTCCAGACAAACGACAGCACTTTGTTTTTGGTTACCCTCCTGGGAACAGTCACCAGAACCGTGCCGTCATAGTGGATTGTCAGCGTCAGCCGCCGGGCGGCGGGGATGCGGCGAATGCGGCATTCGACGCCACGGATCACCTGGACCTGTTGCTCTGAACCGTGCGCCATTTCCAGTGTTTATTTGAGCTCCGATGCTTTGATCTCATACGACCACAACTCTTTGCCATCTTTGTCGAACACCCGACAGGTGAGTTTTCGGTCGTTCCGTGGTCCGGAAAACTCCAGGATCGCAAAGTTCCGCTCGCCTACCATTGTACCGGGAACTCGCAGGTAGTTTGGCTCTTTTTCTGCGTTGTAAGCACGGGAAGTAAGTGGCGAGATCGTAATGTCATACAGCGGGTAGGTGCCGGGGCGCTCCAGCTTGGTGATCTCTGTATGGTGCCGGTCACCGGTGAGAAAGATAACCCCGGTAATCCCTTCTTGCTCGATTCGGCGAAGGAGTTTCTCCCGCTCTGCAGCATAGGTGGCGTAATTTTCCCACCGGGCTACCGGGTTGAGCACCTGTCCGCCGATCGCGATGATTTTAAAGGTTGCTTTGCTGTATGTGAGCGCATCGATCAGCCATTCCAGTTGTTGTTCGCCCAGAATCTCTCGCCTGCCCGTGATCCGGTCGTTGGGAGAACGATGCATACGGTTATCCAGCAGGAAAAATTCGACATCACCCCATTCAAAGCGTCCGGAAATATCGTCCGTTCCATCAGCTCCGTAGATTGGATTGCACCAGAAAAGTTTGAAAACTTCCAGCGAAGCTTTCCGGTTCCAGAAACTACGATCGCTGTTGTTCGGACCATAGTCGTGATCATCCCAGATAGCGTAGTGATGGACGGATCCCAGCAACGGCTGCATTTCCGGAATGGAGCGGGTATGCGTGTACCGCTTGATCATTCCCGAACGCGTGTTCCAGTCCACTTCCCGCAGATAGACATTATCCCCCAGCCACAGCATAGCGTCAGGATGCTTTTCGTAGATCGCCTGCAGAATTTCATAGTTGCCGCCATAAGGGCGACCGGGGCGATCGTAGGCTGGCTCGTTAATGTAAAGGCAACTCCCGACAGCAATGCGAAAGTTCGGGGGATCCGTTCGCCATTGCCACAGCGGCAGGGTCTGGAAACGGAGCGGATACGGACGTGGGACCTCCTGCCCGTTGATGAAGAGGGCATATTCGTACTTGCGTCCTGGTTCAAGATGATCAGCGATGATATGCGCCGTGAAACCATCCGCCGCTCTGGTACGAACGGTTGCGGTCCGATAGCGCTGCTCCGGTTTCCCGGCTTCCCAATACTCAAAGTATACCGTCGCTTCCTGCGTTGTTTGAACCCAGAGAGCGACTTCCCGATAATCCGCATAGCCTACCATCGGACCTGATTGCAACAATGTTTCCTGGGCAGTAAGCAGGGAGAAAGCAAGAAGCCATTCCAAAGCAGAAAGGCATACGCTGCGTCGCATCCTGTCCCTTTCCCTTGTGAATATGCCTAAGCAACGCTACGAAATTACGAATTTTCTGCTATGGAGCCAGTACCCTGCTGGAGAGCGGAATGGCTATAGGCAGAGATGAGGATAATCTGCGCATGGCAGCATACGCTCCAATCCGGTGAGCGTCGACTTTCGTCGACAATCATTGACAGGCTTTACCGGCAGCGCCGGCTTTCGCCGGCATCTTTGCACGCCTAAGGGCGTTCGTTTCCAGCGCAATCTGCAGGGGCGAAGCGGTGCTTCGCCCTCTACGGGCGACCAGCCGGTCGCCCCCTACCGGTGGGAAATGGGAAGGGGATGGATGCCGCCACCGAAAGCGCCAACCTCAGCCGGCATCTTTGCACACTAAGGTGTGCGCTCCCAGCAGCAGGGAACGCCTCCGCTGGCAGCACCGACTTCAGTCGGCAAGGAATTTAAAAATGCACCCTAAGGTGTGTGCTCCCAGTTAGTGCACGCCTAAGAATGTGTGCTTTCAGTATGCACACAGGTACAAGCACTTTCGCTTCTGTGCCGGTGTATCGACGCTGGCGGCATCACCGATTGCCGAAGAACAGGATTACTGCGGCGGTTCTGGCGCTACGGCTGGCTGGACTGCTTTCACTGACTGTCGCGTTTTTGGAGGGCGATAGAACAGGCGGAGTTTCCACACAATCCACGCTGCTTCCCACACGATGTCTTTACTCATTTTCGATTCACCGCTTCGGCGGTCGATGAAGATAATGGGAATTTCTTTGATCCTGCCTCCCGCTTTCCATACCTTGTAGTTCATCTCGATCTGGAAAGCATAGCCATTTGAATGGATACTATCCAGATCGATGAGCCGGAGAATCTCGGTGCGGAAGCATTTAAATCCGCTGGTCGCATCGTAAACCGGCATCCGGGTGATGATGCGAGTGTACATATTGGCAAAATAGCTGAGCAGCAGTCGGGAGATGGGCCAATTGACGACATTAACGCCGGTTTTATATCGGGAGCCAATTACCAGATCCGCATCCTCGATGGCTTCCAGGAACCGTGGAATGTCTTCCGGATTGTGGGAAAAATCGGCGTCCATTTCGAACACCAGCGGATAGTCGTGGGCTAAGGCAAATCGAAATCCTTCTGTATATGCAGTTCCCAGCCCCATTTTTGCCGGACGTTCCAGTAGCTTTACCCGTTGGGTGCGGCGCTGGAATTGTCGTACAACGTCAGCCGTCTGGTCCGGTGAATTGTCGTCAACCACCAGAATATCCAGTCCCGGATGAATATCCAGCAATTGCGGGATCAACTGCTGAATGTTCTCCCGTTCGTTGTAGGTTGGAATGACAATCAATCCTTCCCGTTTCATGCAGTTCCTTTCCCCCGTAGCATAATGAACACCGTCCGAATGAGAATTTCTAAATCCAGTTTGAACGACATATTTTCGATGTAGAAGAAGTCGTGACGCAGCCGTTCCCGGATGATCTCTAGGGTTTCCTGTTCGTAGTCCGTGCGCTTGATTTGATTCCATCCAGTTAACCCCTGACGAACGACCAGCCGGCGTTTGTAATACGGAATGAGTTTGCTGTATTTCTCCACAAAATGCGGGCGTTCCGGTCGGGGACCCACCAGGCTCATATCGCCTTTCAGAATGTTCCAGAACTGGGGAATTTCATCCAGATGCGTTTTGCGGAGCCAGCGACCGATGCGCGTGACGCGAGGATCGTTAGCTTGTGCCCATTGAGGACCCTGAGATTCCGCATTGACCACCATTGAGCGGAATTTGTACATCCGGAAGATCTTTCCCCCTTTACCGACCCGCTCCTGGACGTAAAAAATGGGTCCGGGTGAATCCAGCTTAATCAGCAGGGCAATCAGCAGCCACAGCGGCAGTCCGCCGACTAAAATAACGGCGCTGACCGTAATATCCAGCAGCCGTTTTGCCGCCATTTCCCACGGTTTCATCAGGTGCGAAGAAATCTCAATGAGCGGAGTGCCGTAGATCTGCATCGTGCGCACCTGCCCTGAAAACACCTCGTACAGATTGGGGACAATTTTGACCGCAATGCCAAATTCCTGGGCAGTGTGCACCAGTTCCAGCAGGGATTCCGAATGCCCGTGTTCCATTGTAATGATCGCAACGCTGGGACGCTCCTGCTGGAGCAACGTCCGGATTTCGCTGACCGTTCCCAGGATCGGCAGGGGAAATTGCTCAGGCTGTGCTGGATACTCAGTCACAATGGCACCGATAGGTCGATAGCCCAGCGCCGGTGCTCTGGCTAAGGAGTGAGAGAAACTGGCAACTTCTGCTGGCGTTCCGATCAGCACCGTCGGATAGACAACGATACCCCGGGTTCGGAGTTTCCGCTGGAGAATCCGCGATCCAATACGACCAAGAGAGACAAAGATCACCAGCATTGCCCAGTAGATCAGCAGCACGAAGCGAGAATTAAGAGCGGCTGATGTAGCAGACGATCGACTCAGGTCGTCCAGAAAGATCGTAACGAAAAGAAGCATGCAACCGACAAAGGTCGTTTTAAAAATGCTGGCGATTTCTTCAAAAGGAGAACGAACATACCAGTTTCGGTAGAGACCAGCGATCCAGAAGAACAGGTGCCAGAAAACGCTGAGGACCAATCCTGCCAGGATTGCCTCATCCCAGCCTGGCTGTAACCGGTTTGCAAACCATCCGGATTCGATGCGGATCAAAAAGTACAGGGCGTAGCTGAGCAAAAAAGTGAGGAAGTCAGCAGCAAACTGCAGGAACGGGGGAGAAAACAGGAGAGAGTGTTTGCGGGCGGATCCGGTTTGCTTCCGCAGCGTTGCTTTCGGCGTGACAGCGGATGTTGATACCGCCACAGTCATCCATCATCTTGCATTGCCCAACGAACGATGATGTCCAGCGAACGACCTCGATCCGGGTAGATCGGTACCGTGTAGAACGCTTGGTTCAGCAGGTTATTGATCCCGATGGTTACAACCGCGGTGGAGAATCGAACGGTAGCTGTCAGGGAGAGCCCATTCCATAGGGGAGAGGATGGAGCGGTTTCGGGGACCCACTGCCATCGAACCGGCAGCCACCGATACGGGAAAGGACGATTGCGCCACTGGAGGAACGCGGCAATGTGAACAGCGTGTTTGAAGGCTTCAAAGTGGTAGGAAAGGTGCAGTTGAGCAAAAGCAAGGGAAACAGCTCCATCACTGGATGTGCGGAGCGGCCGGGAATAGCCATACTGCAAATACCATTGCCACGCGGCTAAGCGCCCCTGGATGGATCCGGCAATACCTATAGCATCGGGAACAGATTGATACGTGGACCGGACGCCGGTTACCGTGCCAGTAGAATCCAGCAGGAGCTGTCCCTGTGGTATAGCACTCGGCTGATGGTAGAGCACAAATTGGTCCCACTGCACAGCGGGATGGCGGTATTGGATACAGGCAATCCCAAGGAAACGCCGGGTAGCAACAGAATCCGGCAGGTGTGGATCATACGCACTGCTGCCATCCACCCATACCGTCCATTGCTTCGATAATGGTAGCGTAAGTCGAACACCGCCGTTCCAGTAAACAGCGGACGATTGCGCAAATACCCGTGCCCCGGCACTGAGCGATCCACCAGCAAAGTGAAGGGTCGACCATAATCCTGCAGAAGCCGTCCATTGCTGATCGGTCGCTACTGCTTGCTGCTGTACTGATCCCGTAATAGCACCGCTCCAGCGATTCCATTGCCATAGAAGTGTGCTTTGCAGCGAAAACAGTTGCGAACGATCCTGCCGGTGTGCTACGGAATCCTGCCGTGGGAAATGTTTTAAGTTCCACTCTGCGGGGCTATAGCCAGCAGTTGTTCGAAGCGAAAAACGCGGTGCAAAGAGCCATTGCCAGTTGAGCGTGAGATCGTGTCGGTAAATGCGCTGCTGCGTTGCCGGGAGCAGAACTTCTGCAATCTGGAGGGTGGGCAGTTGATCGAAATCTGGCGATCGCAACCCTCCATTGTTCCCTTCAAAATCATTGGTGAAAAAGTCGGTGATGGTCAGGGTATGAGTAGAACTGGGTTGCCACGCCAGTCCCCATCGAACATTCCACAGATCGACAAAGCTATTGGGCGCCTGATTCTCCCGGCTGATCCGTCGATACCCTGCAAAAACATTGAGCGTCGGCAGAAGATTGATGCTAAACGTGGCATCGGAGGCGGTGAAAAAGTTGGCACTTTGAGCGAACCAGATGCGAGTGTAGGGATA
Source organism: Candidatus Kapaibacterium sp. (assembly GCA_027082775.1). GTDB lineage: Bacteria > Bacteroidota > Ignavibacteria > Kapaibacteriales > WFXC01 > WFXC01. The sequence continues at coordinate 11,269 of JALWUI010000121.1, read as the reverse complement.
GCGAGTGTTTAAGGGTGTGCTTCGAAGATTCAGGGCGATGCCCTGCGAAAAAGGGCTTAAAACGACGGCTTTCGATCCGAGAAAAATCTCAACCTGCTCGATAGATTCCGGAGAGATCCAGCTCAGGTTGTAACTTGAGGTGTATGGGTCGATCGCAGGGCGTCCATTGAGCAGGATACCACCGCCCGGAGGGATGAAAAATCCAGGGAACCAGAGGAAACCCGGATTCCCTTCGTCGGAAATCAGCAGTGGGAGAAAAGGAAAAAAATTGCCGATGATCGCAGGGAGCGAAAAGAGATTTTGCGCTTCTAAAAACTGTGCTGCGGCAATCTGCGCATCTGGCAAAGCGCCGTTCCACCCACTGTGAGCTGAGCGGACAAGAGAAAGATCCAGATTCCGGGTTATGGCAGCAACTTCAGTGGATGAGGTGGTACTGGTGAGCAATGGAGAGGAAGAAGTTGTCGCAAAGCAGATGGGATTCCAGGCTGTTGCTGGTGAGCGAGCGTAGGCAAAAACGGTAGGCGAGTAACGGGGCGCAGCGTCCCTGATATGTTGCCCCCAGATACTGCTATGAAGTGGCAGCACACAGAGCACAGCGGCAGTCAGCAAAAGGAAGGGGAAGGATGGCTGCCAATGACGCATTCACGGGTAACGGTCGTTATGCTTCCACGAGCTCGCCGTTGCTCGACGGTTCCGTTGCTTGTTCTGCCGTTTTCTCGTGCGGGATTTTTGCAACGTCAGCGATCATATCGCCTGGTTCCAGGCGAATGAGCCGGACACCCTGTGCGTTCCGTCCGGTGACGCGAATGCTTTTCACGGGTTGCCGGATAAGAATTCCTCTAACCGTGACAATGGCGATGTCATCCGTGTCTGCGACATCCAGCATTGCCACGACCCTGCCCGTTTTTTCCGTGACGTTCATTGCAATGACTCCTTTGGCGCCACGGTGGGTCAGGCGATACTCTGCCGCCGGCGTTCGTTTCCCGTATCCTTTCTCGGCAACGGTCAAAATGTGTGTTTCGGGATATTTGAGCGTTATCAGCGAAATGACCCGATCGCCTTTGCCCAGTTTCATTCCCACAACACCCATCGTGTTTCTGCCCATCGGGCGGATTTCCGTTTCGCGGAACCGGCAGAGGTAGCCGGCAGAGGAGCCCAGCAGGACGTATTGCGTGCCGTCGGTAATGCGGGCAGCGATCAGACGGTCACCCTCGCGCAGAGCGATGGCAATGATCCCATTGGAACGTACTTTAGCGAATTCAGAAAGGGCGGTTTTTTTGACATATCCCTGTTCCGTCGCCATCAGGATGTAGCGATTATCGGAGAATTCCTGAACCGGCAGATACGCCGTGATCTTTTCATCCGCACTCAGCGCTAACAAATTGGCAACGGATCGACCACGGGCGTTCCGGCTTCCTTCGGGAATGTCAAAAACGCGAACGCGATAGCACCGCCCTTTGCTGGTGAAGAAAAGCAGGTAATGGTGGGTTGCTGCACGGAATAAGTGTTCCACATAGTCGCCGTCTTTCAATTGTGCCCCGGTGCTGCCACGCCCGCCGCGACCCTGACGACGGTAATTCACAACAGGCGTTCGCTTGATATAGCCATTGTGGGTGATGGTGACAATAACGTCTTCGTTGGCGATCATATCCTCGATGGTGAACTCTTTGGCTTCGTAGACAATGGCAGTCCGCCGTTCATCACCGTACTTGTCACGAATTTCTTCCAGCTCACGAGCAATTTCCTGCATTTGCAGATCTTTGCTGTTGAGGATACTGCGTAGCCGCTCGATCGTTCGGAGTAGCTCTTTGTATTCCTTCTGCACCTTCGATCGTTCCAGCCCTGTTAATCGCTGGAGTCGCATATCCAGGATCGCTTTAGCCTGTACTTCACTCAAATCGAATCGTTTTTGCAATCGCTTGCTTGCCGTTGGAGTATCGGGGGATTTTTTGATGAGCTGGATGACTTCATCGATGTTGTCCAGCGCAATAATGAATCCTTCCAGAATGTGGGCGCGCCGTTGCGCTGCTTCCAGGTCGTACTGGGTGCGACGGATAAGGACTTCATTGCGGAATTCCAGAAAGAGCTTGAGCATATTCCGCAGCGTGAGCAGTTTGGGGCGACCGTTGACCAGTGCTAACAAAATTGCCCCGAAAGTAACCTGCAATTGCGTGTGCTTGTACAGATTGTTCAGCACAACCAGCGGCGTGGCGTCGCGCTTCAATTCTAAGACGATGCGGAGTCCCATCCGGTCCGATTCATCCCGAATGTCGGTGATGTCGTCCAGCTTTTTGGATCGCACTAAGTCAGCAATTTTTTCAATCAGGTGTGCTTTGTTGACCATGTAGGGGATTTCCGTGATGACAATGCTTTGCCGCCCTCCTTTGCCCGTTTCGATCGAGGCACGGGCGCGGAGAATAATTTTCCCTTTCCCCGTTTCATACATTTCCCGTACCCCGTCATAGCCGTAGATGATAGCGCCGGTGGGAAAGTCCGGGGCAATGAGATGTTGCATCAGCTCTTCAGTTGTGATCTCAGGATTTCGGATCATTGCAAGCAGGGCATCGATGACTTCCGTGAGGTTGTGCGGCGGAATGTTTGTTGCCATCCCAACGGCAATGCCACTGGCACCATTTGCTAACAACAGTGGTACGACCGTTGGCAGGACTGTGGGTTCTTGCAGCGAGTCGTCGAAGTTGAGTTTGAAATCGACCGTGTTTTTCTCCAGGTCGCGCATGGTTTCTGCGCCAATAGGTGCCAGTCGAGCTTCGGTGTATCGCATTGCCGCTGGAGAATCACCATCGATAGAGCCGAAGTTTCCCTGCCCTTCGATGAGCGGATAGCGCATCGACCATTCCTGTGCCATCCGGACCATCGCATCGTATACCGCCGAGTCGCCGTGGGGGTGGTATTTCCCCAGCACTTCTCCCACAATCCGGGCTGATTTTTTATACGGCTTTCCGGGGAACAATCCTAACTCTCGCATTCCATACAGGATTCGCCGCTGCACCGGCTTAAGCCCATCCCGGACGTCTGGTAATGCCCGGGAAACAATGACCGACATTGAGTAGTCCAGGTACGAATCCCGCATTTCGTCTTCCATCGCAATCGGAATAATCCGCTCTCGTGTTAGTGCCATCGTCCCTGCATCTCCTTATTTGCACAGCTTCAGTTATCCGCACAGTAACGCTTGAACAGGAACCGTATTTTGGGCTGAAAGTCAGGAAAATCCCGCGGTGGATCGATCGTTAGACTGTTCCGGTTGGATGAGCAAGAGGATGCCAATGCAGGAAGTGGGGAAATGGCTTGTTGGCATTGGTGCTTTTTTGCTGCTGGTGGGATTGCTGATGATTTTTCTGGGGAAAGTTTTTCACCTGGGGCGGCTGCCCGGTGATATTGTGTGGCGGAAGGATGATGTGACGGTGTACATTCCCATTACCACGATGATCCTGTTGAGTCTGCTTTTGACGATCCTGCTGAATCTGGTTTTTCGCCTGTTTGGTGGGAAGTAACTGCCGGCAGGCGATTTGCCAGAAAGCTTTTGTGCTTGAGTTGGGATAAACGATCCGGGGAGGGCAAAGCAGTAAAGCGAAAGATCCAGTTTCCCTCAGCACGCCCCGGTGTATTCAGCCGCGCATCACTGGACAGATGGAGAATGTCCTGGAGCGGAATAATGGCGAAGCGAGCGGTGGAAAAGAGTACCTGATCGATCATCCACTCAGCGAGGGACAAAAGATCATCCCGTTGGGCAAGCGCCTGAATGAACTGGCGGGTGGAGGGATTCATTGTTTGTAACCACCCCACCGCTGTGTCGTTGTCGTGCGTGCCGGTGTAAAAAACCACCAGGGGAGAATCGAAATTTTGCGGTAGAAATGGGTGAGCGGGATCGGCACTTTCCAATCCGAATTGAAGCACCTTCATTCCGGGAATGCCAAAACGATCGCGGAGTTTGATGACATCCGGGGTGATCGTTCCCAAATCTTCAGCCAGGAGCGGCAGGGTTTTAAAAGTTCGAAGCCAGTGGCGAAACAGACTGGCACCCGGCGTACGAACCCATCGACCGGTGCGGGCATCGGGAGCTGATGCAGGAATTTCCCATACAGCCGCCAGGCCACGGAAGTGATCAATCCGAACGTAATCAAACCACTGCAATAATCGCCGGAGTCGGCGAGTCCACCATTGGAATCGTTCCCGGCGATGGTGCTGCCAGCGGTAGTGGGGATTGCCCCAGCGTTGACCGGTCGGTGAGAAGTAATCGGGCGGAACGCCAGCAACGACAGTCGGTCGTTTGTGGCGATCCAGCTTGAACAGGTGCGGATGTGCCCAGACGTCAGCGGAGTCGTAAGCGACAAAAAGCGGCAAATCTCCGATAAGCAGGACTCCAGCCTGCCGGGCACGGTGTCGCACACGATCCAGTTGCTGAGCAGCAATCCACTGGAGAAAGGCGAAAAATTCCAATTGCTGTGCATAGGCTCTTTTCAGTTTGCGGAGGAACGATTCCTCCCGATTACGTGCTTCAGGTTCCCACTGATCCCACGGTTGCTGATCGTGCAATTGTTTCAGCAGCCAGAATAAGGTAAAATCTTCCAGCCAGAATCGTTCCTGCTCATAGAAGCGCTCAAAGGCGGTGCGCTCCCCGCGGTAGCGCCATCGTTTGTAAGCCTCGCGCAAAAGGGGATACTTCCACTGGGCGACAGCAGTAACATCAATGCGATTTTTCGGCAAAGGTGGCGGAGCAGGCAGGGCAGAGGGAAGCAGTTCACTGGCTTGTAGCCATTGAATGCTGATCAACAGGGGATCAAGGGCAAAAGCAGAGAACGCTGCATAAGGGCTGTTACTGTAACCGGGAGGATGGAGCGGCAGCAATTGCCACAAGGTAGCGCCCGCTGTTTGCAGGACGTCAATAAGCTGAGTAGCGGCAGCAAAGTCTCCGATCCCATCTGGGGCTGGCAGGCAGGGCAGGTGGACTAACCATCCATATCGTCGGTCGGATAGTGATTGCACTTTCATTACTTTACCTTCTCATTTGCTGACATTGGATATCGATCCCCCATATCGGCTTGGTGCTATAATGGCGGTTGAGGAAAGTACCCTTACTGGGAGAAATGACTACAGAAATGGAGATTTCTGTGACAGATTGCTGCTGGCGGAGAAACATTCGGCAAGATGAACTCCATGATGGTAGCAAATTTTGGTGCAATGAAAATCCATTTCCAGCGTTGAGCATAACTGATAGTGTTATCCATAATGATACGTTCGCGCTTGCTTACAGAATTTCTATGGACGATTGCCAATGGCATTATTTGGATGGAGTTTTGTAAATTACAATTTCTGTTGAACAATTTCTGGGGTCAGAATGGGAACGGAAACAGCGGAAGCTCTGCAGCAGCGAAATATCAATGGGGATACTCTGCAAATTACCGCTTTTCGATTAGGAAAAGAAGAGTTCGGTATCGATATTTTGTACATCCGGGAAATTATCCGAATGCCAGTGATTACCCGTGTACCGAATGCACCATCGTATGTGCTGGGAATCTTTAATATGCGGGGAAAGGTTGTCCCAGTAGTGGACATTACCCAGCGTTTGGGAGTTGCGCGCAGGGATGAAATTACAGATGAAACCAAGGTGATTGTGGTACAGGTCAACAATGTCCTGGTGGGATTTGTGGTGGATGCAGTTTCAGAAGTGCAGCGCATAGCGAAAGATATTATTGTACCACCGCCAGCGTTGATGGAAAACGTGAATACTAAATATGTTGAGGGTCTGGCAAAGCTGGAGGAACGGTTGATTATCCTGCTGGATCTACCCAAGCTTTTGGATCTGGAAAGTGAGAGTGAAACGGAATAAACGAAGTGCGGCAGTAGAACGGTGGAATTGACGCAACAAACATATCAGAAACTTCGGGATTTTATCCACGAGTTAACTGGGATTGTATTTAGCGAGAACAAAAAGTATTTGCTGGAAAATCGCTTACGATCGCGCATTCAGGAATTGGGCCTCCGGTCATTTGAAGAGTATTACCAGTACTTACAACGCAGCAGTCTTAACGCCCGTACGGAGATTAACAAGTTATTTGATGCCATTACGATTAATGAAACATACTTTTTTCGGAATGAGGCGCAATTTAGTGCTCTTCGGACGGTGATTTTGCCCGAAATCCTTCAGCGCAAAAAGTTGCAGGGCACGGTGCGGCTCTGGAGTGCAGGATGCTCTACCGGTGAAGAACCCTATACCATCGCAATGATTGTTCGGGAGCATTTTCTCCATCGTTTCCCTCGAGTGCAATTTGAAATTTTGGCAAATGATATTAGTCCTTCTGTGTTGGAGAAAGCTAAGCGAGGTGAATATCGGTCGTATGCTATCCGGAGCTTGCCAAAAGAATATCTGGACAAGTATTTTACTCGAACACCGAACGGTACGTATGTGATCAAGGATGAAATTCGCCAAATGGTGAAATTTTTTCAGATGAATCTCAAAGATGAACAACAAATGCGGCGTATGCATAATATTGACGTAATTTTTTGTGCCAATGTTCTCATTTACTTTTCTCCTGAAGTCAAAGAACAGATAGTCAATAATTTTTACCGAGCGCTAAATCCTGGAGGCTTTTTGTTTATTGGATATTCGGAATCGCTGATTGGAATGAACACCAAATTCCGAATGCGCCAGTTGCCCAGAACTGTGGTGTATTACAAACCTGAGGAATAAAACAGTGGCAGAGACAAAATAATTGACTGCACAAAACTTTCAATTACTTTTGAAAGATGGAAGTGTCATAAATATTGGAGTGTACGGTGATGAGATTTTTGGTTGTCGACGATTCGCCTACGATGCGTCGCATTGTTATTAACGCCCTGCGCAGCTTTGGCTATGATGACATTGTCGAGGCAGCAGATGGGCAAGAAGCGTTACAGAAACTGGAAAGTGAGGGCAATATTGACTTTGTGATCACGGATTGGAATATGCCGAATATGACGGGCTTAGAGTTAACCAAGGCGATTCGAAGCCATCCAAAGTTTTCCAACTTGCCAATCCTGATGGTAACCACCCGGGGACTCAAGGAAGATATTCTGCAAGCGCTCCAGGCAAGGGTTAATAACTACATAGTTAAACCTTTTACTCCCAATATCTTGAAAGAAAAAATTGAGAAGATTTTAGCAAAGCTTCAGGCACAAGCATAGGGGAGGCGGCCATGAAGGAACTGGATATTGTATCGTTACTCAAAAAGACAGAAGAACTGCGAGCTCTCTTTGTTCTGGGACAGCGGGTTATCCCGTTTTTAGAGGAGATTTTTCTTTTCATCCAAGAATTAACGCCGCAATTGGCGAAGATTAGTCGCTCTATCGAGGAAAATCTGCGGAATATACCAAACGCCTCAAAACAATTGGAACAGGTAACGAAAGCCACAGAAATGGCGACAACGGAGATTTTAAATACGCTAGAAGGCATAACGTACAAAGCCTCGGTCATTCAGGCAAATGCTCGAGAAATTCAGGCGCTTATCGATCGGCAAGAAGCCAGTCGGAAGCAGGTTATTTATCGAATCCAGCGATTGATCGACGAAGGCAATCCAGCCGCAGACGAACTGCGGGAAATTAAAACGGTGTTGCAGCGGATGGATATCCATACCCAAGTACAGAAAGCAACGGAGGAAGCCGCGAATTTGATGAAAAGCATCAGTAATGATGCAACCCAGATTATGATGACCTTACAGGTGCAGGATATTACAGCGCAGCAACTGGCAGCGGTCAATCATTTGATCGAAGAGACCCAGAAACAACTGCGTAGCATAGTTGAGCGCTTCTATACCCGGGGACTGGACAAGTTACTGGATGATCTGGATGTAGAGGTTCGGCAGAAATCGGAGCAGCAGTCAAGCGAGAAAGCGAAGGTCACAAAACTACATCGGGAAATCGCATTTGATGAAGAAGCCATTGTGGGATTAGAGGAAGGAGGAAAGCATCGGCAGCAAATGGTTGAAGAGCTGATGGAGCAGTTTGAAAGTGGAGGATTGCCTGAAACTGCTTCTACCGAATCGGGAGAGGAAGCTTCATCTGGAGCTGAATCCGATCAGACGCAAGCAGCATCTGTGCGACCGGCTGAAAGTCAAACAACAGAAGCACCGCCAGTAAGTGAACAACCAGGGTCGGAGTCTTCATCTCCGTCCCAGGAGGAGGATGCAAAAAAGCCGATCGCCCAGGATGACATTAACGCTTTGTTCGATTAGTTGACCATAAAGGCGAACATTTGAGTCGAATAGAAAGGGGCGCCAGCAATGGATGAGATGAAAGAACTGTTGGAAAGTTTCCTGGTTGAAACCCGCGAGATTCTCGAGACGCTGGATCAGGAGATTATGAGTCTGGAAACTAATCCGGATGGCGACACCCTCAACGCCATTTTCCGGGGATTTCATACGATCAAGGGAACAGCTGGCTTCATGGGGTTTGAGAACATTTCCAGTTTGACCCACGAGGCGGAAGATCTACTCAATAAATTGCGCAAAGGGGAATTAGAAGTGACGCCCGAAATCATTGATGCTTTGTTGGATGTTCATCAGGTGCTAACAGAAATGGTGGAACAGGTGGCGACGCAGGGCAATGATGGAGGGATTGATTATCAGGGTCTTGTAGAAACGCTTCGGCGCTTGCGACAACAGGAGGTATCAGCACAGCCTGAATCGTCGGCACAAACGACCACGGCTGTGGCCTCTGAGGACCAGGAGCGGGTTTTGGATAAAGTACTTTCCGATCCCCAGTTCGGCAAGCGAGCGACTGATGATTTTACTCCCGAAGAATATGCATTGCTGGACAAAGCATTTGAGGAAATCAATGAGGAATTCGCCAGAAAGGAAGAAACTGCCTCAGGAGGAACCGAATCAAAGAAGGCTTCACCAACTCCTGAGGAAGCAACTCCGGCTAGTGGGGAAGCAGAAGCTCCCAGTAAAGAGACAGTCAAAACCACCCCACCAGCAAAACAAACGGTGTCATCCCAGCCAGCAGTGTCAACGAAGAAACTTAGTGCCAGCCTTCGGGGAATGGCAGACAATACCATTCGGGTCGATGTCCGTCGCTTGGAAGCGCTGATGGATCTTTCAGGAGAGTTAGTATTGGGACGGAATCGATTGACACAGATTACGGAGTCGCTGGTTCAGGAATTTCGGGGACACGAACTCATCAAGAAGCTCCAGGAAACAATGGCACAGATCAATTTTATCACGACCGAACTCCAGTCGGCAATTATGAAGACCCGGATGGTTCCTATTGCGAAGTTGTTCCAGCGGGCGCCGCGGATCGTTCGGGATCTGGCGCGAGAGTTTGGTAAGGAAATCAAGGTGGTACTGAAGGGAGAGGAGACGGAATTGGACCGAAGCATCATTGAGGAATTAGTAGATCCGCTGGTCCATATGATCCGCAACTCCTGTGATCACGGGATTGAACCACCAGAAGAACGGATTCAAGCAGGAAAGCCGCGCTATGGGACGATCTGGCTGGAAGCCGAGCATCAGGAAAATCACATTGTCATTCGGATCCGAGATGATGGGCGAGGATTGAACGCAGAAAAGATCAAGCGAAAGGCGCTGGAAAAGGGACTGATTTCGCCCGAAGTTGCTGCACAATTGGGAGACAAGGAGATCTACAATCTGATCTTTTTGCCAGGCTTTAGTACGGCTGACAAAGTGACCAGTGTTTCCGGTCGTGGGGTGGGAATGGACGTTGTTCGTACCAATATTGAGAAGCTGAAAGGGATCATCGAAGTCGACTCAAAACCGGGTGAGGGAACAACTTTTACCATTAAACTGCCGCTGACCCTGGCTATTATCCAGGGATTGCTGGTGGAAGTACAGGGGGAGGTGTATACCATTCCCCTGAGTTCCGTGATCGAGGTTGTGAGTACGAATGACTACGAGATTTACACCGTTAACCAGCAGGAAGTCATCTGCATTCGTGATGATATTATCCAACTGGTTCGAATGGATCAAATGCTGAACACACCCACCATTCGGGAAGATCTGGAAAATCGCTACGTGTGCGTTGTTGGATTTGCCGAGCATCGGATTGGTTTGGTCGTCGATGAGTTGCTGGGACAGAAAGAAATCGTGATCAAATCCTTAGGAGATTTTCTCAAACAAATTCCTGGTATCGCTGGTTCGACGATTCTGGGTGATGGGCGGGTAATTTTAATTATTGATGTTATCGAGCTTATTCGAAATGCTCAGCGGGCACGGTTACTACGTGGGAGTAATGTAGCGACAGCATCGTAGATCAATGGAAAAAATTCGGGTTTTAATTGTAGACGATTCTGCCTTTGTGCGAGCCTTTATCCGACAAACACTGGAAAAGGATCCCCGGATTGAGGTTGTTGGCGTTGCGCGCGATGGAGAAGATGCAATTCAAAAAGCGGCACAGCTACGGCCGGACGTTGTGACGCTGGATGTCGAGATGCCGCGAAAAAGCGGGCTGGAAGCACTACCGGAAATTTTACAAGTCTCGAAAGCAGCTGTTATTATGGTCAGCTCCCTGACGCAAGAGGGGGCTGAGGCGACACTTGAGGCACTGGAGAAAGGTGCTGCAGATTTCATTCCCAAGCCAGCTTCCCTTATTGGTACGGGGACGGCTGATGAATTTCGCAAGATCCTTTTGGAAAAAGTTCACATTGTTGGAATGCATAAGGACCGCTTCCAGCAGGTCCGGCGATTTCGGAAGCCAATAACGGTTCATGATCGCAAAGCAGTTTCAATTGAACCTGGGCGGAGGCTCCGGAAACACCATCCGAAGGTAGTGATCATTGGAATTTCTACCGGGGGCCCGCTTTCATTGCAACAGGTGATTCCAATGCTCCCTGGAGATTTTCCCCTGCCAGTCGTGATTGTGCAGCATATGCCACCGCAGTTTACTAAATCCTTGGCCGATCGATTGAACACCCTATCACAGGTAACGGTCAAGGAAGCAGCCGAAGGGGATATACTGCGTCCTGCTACCGTTTACATTGCTCCCGGCGGACGGCAAATGCTTTTGCGCCCAAATCGAGATCATACTGCTACCGTAGCAGTTGTGGATCACGTAGAGCCTGGACAGAAAGAAATTTTTAAGCCATCAGTTAATGTTACGACCTTTTCTGCTCTCAAAGTGTTCGGTGGTGCCATCATCGGTGTGATGATGACTGGAATGGGGAGTGATGGGAAAGAAGCTTTTATCGAACTCCATCGACAGGGTGGAATCGTTATTGCCCAGGATGAGAGAACGTGTGTCGTATATGGTATGCCGCGGG
>JALWUI010000120.1:3116-17638 GCA_027082775.1 Candidatus Kapaibacterium sp. | reverse complement strand
TGGACAGAAACTGGCGCAATCGCTTGCAGGTCTACCAGATCTCCAACTCCGCATCCGTAAAGCATTGCAGCAAGCGTTGCAAGATAAAGATCCGGGCGTCTACCGAGAAGCTCTTCGGGCTCTGCTCCAGCTTGGCGATGAAGCAGCCAGCCGCGCCCTTAGAGCGGCGCTCCAGCAAGAAGACCGCTGGTTCCAGGCGTTTATCAGCGGATTCCGACCGAAACTCACAACATCCCTCGCACTTCAGTTGGCACATATTGCGCAGGACAATGCCACCGACAATGTCATACGTCGCCGCGCCATTGAACTGCTGAGACTGGCAAAGCCGGATTCCTGGCAAAACGAAGTGGAACCCTTCCTGCGGTCACTGCTTCGCGATACCGATCCTTTGCTGCGTCGAGCAGTGGCTGAATACTTTGCCAGTATCGCTGCTCAAAATCCCGGCACTACGGCTGATCTGCTCGCTGCAACCCGCGATGCCAGTGAATATGTGCGATATGCGGCTGCAAATGCGCTGGGAATGGCACAGAGCTGGACTCCAACGTTAGTCGAACAATTGCGGCGCCGCTTAGAAGCGGGTGATCCGGATGAGAATGTTAGACGGGCACTGGAAGTCGCTTATCTCCACGCGCTTCGTCACGAGCCCGGTGCAGTTGATCAACTGCTGAAGATCATCATATCTCGCAAGGGACCATCGCACTGGAGACAGGCGTTAGCAGAAGGACCACCTGCCGATTCAACCGTCGCCCGAACGCTTTTGCATCGACTGGCTGCATATCCACCTTCCGAATGGGCTCCGCTGCCGTCCTCTGGTATTGGCAAACTGGATCAATTTATCGCATCCCTTGTTCACGCTGAAGAAGATCCTCCGCCATTGGTCACCCTGACTCGCCTGATAACTCCTGAAATTCTGGATCCCTGGCTGGTTCAGTATGCACTGACTACTCCCGATTTGTCTCTGTCCCATTGCCTCTGGCTCTTGCAGCTTACCAGTGCGATTCCCGAAGAGTTTCGGGACACCGTTTTTCAGCTCTGGACGGAAGCGCTGCTTCAGGGCGAAGGATTGGAGTGGGGAATGGAACTACTGAAACGCTGGGGATTCGCCGGCGTGCAGCGGCTCATAACAATGTGCTGGGATCGCCCAGAGGCACTTCACCGGGTGTGGCAAAATTTGCGGAAGCTGGAAGCACAAGCGGCACAGCAAGGCGCAATGGGGTTCTCCGGAACCTTTTCCCTTCCGAAACCTTCGGCAGCAGATCTTCCCTGGATCGAAGCAATGCTGGCACGCATCCCGGCTGGCGTTCGCGATCCTCGCCTGAGTCCCTTCGTACACCTTGCTGGCATCTGGTATCTGGGCAACCACCCGGCGCTACGGAAAGCTGCTTTTCGGACACGCATTCCTGCGCTGCTCCTCCGCCACCTGGCTGATCCCGTTGAATGCCGCACTGTAGCAGAAGCTGTGGGCAGTTTATTTGGTCGCCAGCCTCCGCCCTGTAACTAAGCAACCAATCATTTCCCTGATCACTACTTGCTACTCGGATTCTTCCTATACTTTGCAGAATTCAGGAAGCAACAGCAAAGCAATCTCATCGCAGCAGCAAAACAGATGTTCTGCCACCTTTGCTTATCAAGACCACCGTCTCCATCTTCCCTGCAAGGAAACACACGGTGCTCTATCTGCACGAAATTATCCAGGCAATCGCGACAAACCGTAACTTCAGAACACAACGCTACTCAGCAGAACTGACACCAGGGCAAACGTGCTATTCTCCTTCATCCATAAAAAGCTTCATCTCCTGATAACCTTCGGTCGAAACATTGAAAACCTCATCTGGCACGGGATCGAAATTGATTTCGAGCACTGTCACGGTCGTTGTAACCTTATCCGTCACTGTTTTGTACTCCATCGGACATCCTTTCAGGTCCCGGAACATCACATCCGCACTGTTCATCCCCTCGCCAAGATCCTTTCCTTTCAAGTAGTTCGGCAGTTTCTCGGTATACCAGACTTCGACAAACTGAACCCGATTTTCGTTTGCAAACGGCATCTGTTTCTGATGCTGAACCTTCTTGGGCTTCAGAATTGCCTTCTTACAGGGATACCCTGCGATGGTTTTGGTTTCATTGGTGTAGGTGATGTCATATCCCCCTTCATCATCGACTTCCTCAACAGCAGTATTCTTATGCCGCATCATCACTTTCTGCCCCATTCGATCGATCAATACCAGCGTTTCCTCTGGATTCTCGACCATAATCATTTTCATCTGTTTGGCGTTTTGCTCGACATACAGTTTCTCTCCCTTCCACACCATCTTCATCGTCGATCCATCGAGCATTTTCTCGTGTTCCGATATCGATCCTTCCAGCTTCAGTTTAAAAACGACTGTTCCCTGATCCTGTGCGCTCCCCCACTGATAGGCGAAGCCCAAACAGAACAACACCACAAAATAGCTGGACACTTTGATCATCTTACCCTTTCCAATAGTTTAAAATTCGACACGATACTCATAAAAATACGAAACTATGGTGAATTAGCAACTGACACTCTGAATTTTTGACAACGCCATTCCAGCCATTTTTTCCTCAGAAACACCCTGGCACTTTCCAGAAACGCAATTGACCAAGGGGAAACCTGCCGTGGTGGGAAGCATAGTAAGATTCAATAACGCTGACACAAATACTCTGGCTTTAGAAATTCAAGGATAAACGGAAAAGCATCGTTTCCAGCATACACGCTCAAAATCAAAACAGCCCTATTCAGAAGGAACTGTTCACGGAATGTAAAGCAGTAATATGAAAGCTGGGAGATACTGGATTCCAGCGTTTTTCATTTTTCCTGCTTCCCTTTCTCAATGACCACATCTCCTATTTTATGTGGCTCTGTCAGATAAGCATCAAACTCCGCTATATTCCTATTCGTAATTCCAATTTGATACTCTATTCCTCCTCTATGCTGTGAGCTGTAGTACTTATTTTTTCTAACCTCCTCACTTGACAATACCCAATATGCAATTCTATCCAACCATACCCCAATGAATATGAAAACATCAGCCATACCGGTTTTTATCTGCTGAAAATTCATCCAATAAGGTTCTTTTGAATTATACCTCAAGGCTTTCTCAACAAGATCGCCTCTTTGCTTGGCATTCGCTGCCCTACAAGCTTTGACCTCTACTCTGACTCCCTCTATCCATAAATCATACTGGCCATCGTAATTGGGATCAAGAGACTTGTTGGGTTTCCTGAACCTATGATCCAATTCCATAAGATGTTCATGCCACATCTCACCAAAAATGCGTGGAGCAAGTCCATAAAGCTCAGCATATCGGTTAGCAGAAACGTAGCTTTTCCTCAGCTTCTCGTACTCCGCAAAAGCCAAGACACCTTTATCAAGCAAAAACATCAAAATGTACTCATATTCGTTGAAAGGAAACACTGAAATGAGGCCTTGCAACTTTGCCTGCAGCACTTGCCTATTCTTCTCACTTAATGACGTAGTCAATCTCTCTAAGTATTCCTTCAGTTGTTTTAGATCCATCTTCTCTCTTTCCTTTCAATTTCGGGAAAAGGATTTCTCCACTGCCATCCAAGTTTGCCCATCTTCCTGAAGCGTTCCAGTCTCCTTATTGTTATCTCAGCAAAAACTGGATCTATGTCAAAGGTATACACAATCCTATTATGCATTTCACCTACAATCAGTGTTGTTCCCGAATGTGCAAAAAAGTCTGCAATTAAATCCTCCTTTTTACTACTACTCAAAACGATTCTTTCTATTGCCCGTAAGGGTTTCTGAGCATAACATCCCGGAACATTTTCTTCCATTCGGTAAAACACCTGTTGAATGTCGACCCATACATTTCCCGGCCTTAATGTGCTTGACTTACTTCTCTCCAAATTTTCGGTGAGTCTTCCACCAACCACCTTGTAATATCCGCGAAGTATCTTAGGAATGTCCGTATATACCACTCTAAACGGCGGATTGCCTTTAGCATAATGAAGCAATTCTTGTCTCACCCACATCCAGTTCTTCTGTGTCCCATACCCTCTTTGGTTTCTCAAAGTAATATAATTTCTTGGCTTAAGTTCTTTAAACTGCCGCATGAGAATCATCAAATCCGGAAGCGGTTGAAAGTTATCTTTATAGTCCGCTCCTACCCAAATGTACAAGTGAGCATCAGGTGCCATAATCTCTATCGTGTTTTTAATCCATTTCTCCGAGAATTTCAAATATTCATCAAGCGATATTTTGAACAAATTGCTGGTGTTGGCATTTCCCACAGCAACATTATATGGCGGATCATTTATGACAAGGGTCGCTTTCTTGTCCTCCATTATTTGCTTAACATCTTCAAATTTAGTGGCATCTAACACTCCTACTCTGTGTCCCCTAACTGGATCCTCCCATACTTCACCATACTGCAAACGACAAAAAGGAAGTATCTTCTCTCGCAATTCGCTATGTAAATCCAAACGCTGAAGTTTTTCGGTCGTGGTTCCCTCAACTTTATCCTCATCAGGCTCGGCTTCAGAAAACAAGCTCATATCCTGCACATTCTTTGTTTTTTTCATTTCTTCTTCCTTTTGAAGCTACTGACTCAAACTTCTATTTTATACTTTGTTAACTGCCGGAACCTACGCTATCAGAAGAAAAATGCTCCTACTCACACAGTCATCAATGTGCATCCAGCATCATACAGTTTAGCGACAGGTACACATTAAGGAAGCATTAACAACGATCGATTGCCCGCAAATAGGACACGAAAATTCCTAAGCCCCTCAATATTGTCATTCAAAAATTTCTTGCACTCTTCTTTACTTTTCCTGAGCCAGAAGAATTTCTAGAAATACGTTTGTATCCAGCAAAAACATTACCTCCAGCTCAGAGCCTTGTGCTGCAACTCAACCGAAGTATATTGCTTCCCTATCTCCGATAAGCCTCCCTCCCAGTCAAACTTTAACTTCCTGATCTTACCTCTTCCACTTTTGTATTTCCCCAGCAAAAATTCTACAAAATCTAAAACTTTTTTCTGCAAATCCTCAGGCAACGCTTGTAGCTTTAATTCTATTTCCCTCTCATACGAAATTTCCGTCTTCTTGATGTTCTGTCTCGCCTTTTCCATTTAAGGATACCACTCCAGTGTTTTCAACTTCAAAAGACAATCCCCGCTACACTCAAACTTTCTGCATAGCATTATACGATGTTGTTACCGATTTTCTTGTTTTGGTGACCTAAGTTTCTGCAAACAATTACTCTTCTCATCTCCCAACCTCCCCTTTAGTTTCTGCGCTCTATGTACGGTGAAAATTTTTTAACTTACCCTCTGTTCATCTGCCTTCTCTTCAATCCCTGTGCTCTACGCACAAACTCAAGCGAACTTTCCTCGTAATCGCACTTAGATTATCTATCGGTACCGCTTTGCCATCATAGTAGGGACCAAAGCACCCATCGGTGTGACTAAAGTAAGCATTTCCAATGTTCCTCACGACAAGAAGCAAGGACCTCGCTTTACGCAGTGCTTTAGAAACACACAATCAGTCTTGCCAAATCCGCAATGAGAAAGCAAGTAAGAACAATCCACACTGCCATTGGTTCACAGTTCGCTGCACAGTGAGCTACGGCGGAGGGAAGGGACTTCCTTAGTGAGAGTAAGCCTTGCTGGTGTTTCATCTGATGATGTTCTCTATGCTATCCTTTTACTGTAGGAAGCGTGAATGTCACCGGTCACTCTGTTCCTGAACAAGCACTCCAAAAGAGGAGACGCGTTAGGCTGTAAACCGAGAGCCTTCACACTCTGGTCCCCGAACAAGCACTCCAAAAGAGAACATTAAGGCTTTCTCTGGGATAACCTATGCCTACCGGATGCGGGGGATTCTCTATTTTTGCAGTTGGCAAAACGGAAGTTTCACGAAGGATGGCGGAGTGATGCAACTCGGTGCTTACCAGATCGAACTGCTGGAAACCGGACGCTTTGGTCTGGATGGAGGCGCAATGTTCGGCGTCGTACCTAAAGTGCTCTGGGAACGATCCTATCATCCAGCCGATGAGAAGAACCGTATCCCGATGGCTGCCCGAAGCCTGCTCATCCGCACGGAGGATAAAGTGATCTTAGTGGACACCGGAAATGATCCCAAAGGGAATGAAAAATTCCGCTCGATTTATAAAATCGATACTTCCCGGTATTCTCTGAAGAAATCACTGGCACGCTTTGGGCTCTCTCCCGAAGACGTCACCGATGTGATTTTAACCCACCTGCATTTTGATCACTGCGGCGGCGCCACGACACTGCTGGAAAACGGAGAGATCGTTCCCACATTTCCCAATGCCACTTACTACGTTCAGGAGGAACAACTGCTATGGGCACGGGAACCGACGGAAAAAGACCGCGCATCGTTCCTGAAAGAAAATTTTGAACCCTTAGCAGAAGCCGGTCGACTGGAAACCCTTGCAGGCGATGGCGAAATTTTCCGCGGGATTTTTGTTCAGACTTTCTATGGGCACACCAAAGCCCTGCAAGCGGTACGGATCGAAACTGCTGATGGCATCCTCTTTTTCCCCTCCGACCTCTGCCCAACGGCTGCCCACGTTCCTTACCCCTACATTATGGCGTATGATAATTTCCCGCTGACCACACTGGCGGAGAAAAAATCCGTGTTCCCGCAAGCGTATGAAGAACACTGGTTAATCGTCTTTCAGCACGATGCTTTCATTCAAGCTGGAACCTTAGATGCTCACCCTAAAGGGGGATTTCGCGTGGGCGAAACAGTTACGATCACGGCGTATGAAGAACCATCGAATGAGTCTGTGGACACCAATTCTTGAAATTGATGGCAAACGCTACCAGCGCATTTGCCGCTCTGAAGAAGTTCTGAGTTCCCGAGCCAGAGCTGCTCAATTAGAAACGGGAGAAGAAATTGCCCTTTTCCGACTTGCCAGCGGAGAATGCAAAGCCTTTTCCAATGTGTGTCTACACCTAAAACTCCCGGTTTTAGCCGACGGGATGGTTGATCTGGATCGCAACACAGTCACCTGCCCGCTCCACGGCTGGTGTTATTCCTTAGAAAACGGTGCGGTCCAGGGCGGAGGAAATGCACGCCTCCAGGAATTTGCTGTTGTGGAACAGGATGGCTGGATCTTTGTCCAACTACCGGAAGACACTTTCGAGCTGCCCGAATGGCTGCGGTGAAAGATCACACTGCTGAATGGACCCGGAAGGTCAAAGAGTACGCACTCACCACTTTACAACTGAGTGACATCGGGATCGCCAGAGCAGATGCACTGGAAGAATCTTTTGCCCGCTACCAACTGTGGCTCCAGTACGGCTACCACGGATTGCTGAAATATATGGCACGCAATCAGGACAAACGGCGTGATCCACGACACATTCTCCCCACTGCCCGATCAGTCATTGTCGTTGCGCAGAATTACTACACTCCGCACCGCCACCGATTGCGATATGGCGAAGGAAAAATTTCGCGCTATGCGTGGGGCAAAGATTACCACAAAATTCTGTCGAAAAAACTCAAGCGGCTTGCCCGCTTTCTGACTACCCTTGATCCTGAGGTTCAGTCCCGATTCTATGTTGACACCGGATCCGTGCTGGAAAAGCAATGGGCGGTTCAGGCTGGGATTGGCTGGCAGGGAAAACATTCGAATGTCATTTCCCGAAAATTTGGTTCGTGGTTTTTTATCGGTGTTCTGCTCACCTCGCTTCCCTTAGAACCGGACGCTCCAATACCTGATTTCTGCGGTCGCTGCACCGCCTGCCTTGACGCCTGCCCTACCGGTGCCATTACCCAACCCTATGTCGTCGATGCCCGGCGCTGCATTTCATACTGGACGATCGAAGTCAAACCTGAAATTCCCATTCCCGATACCATCGCGGAGCATCTGGAAGGATGGTTGTTTGGCTGCGATATTTGTCAGGAAGTCTGCCCGTGGAACCGTTTCCAGCAGCCAACGATCGAACAACGCTTCCATCCGCAGGTAGGGACAACCCTGCCGCTGGAGAAAATTGAAGCAATGGACGAGGAAGAATTCCACCAGATGTTTCAGGGAATGCCGGTTAAACGAGCAAAGCTGGCGGGACTCAAACGCACCGCTCGTGCGCTCCGCCAGTGGTGGAGCAAACAAATCAAACGGGACATAGTCACGGAATTCCATCGCAAAACTTCGTAGATTTGAATTTTGCTTAGAAATGTCAAACCAACCAGGGAGAACTTCAGCAATGAGTGCAAAGACAGTAGCAATCATCGGTTCTGGACCGGCTGGATTCACGGCTGCTATTTATGCTGCCCGGGCAATGCTCCGGACGATCATCTTTGAAGGAAATCAACCGGGTGGACAATTGATGATCACAACGGAAGTGGAAAATTATCCGGGCTTCGAAGAGAGCATCCTGGGACCGGAACTGATGGAGAAATTCCGCAAGCAGGCGCACCGCTTCGGTGCAGAGTCCATCTACGAATACATTACAGAAGTTGACTTTTCCCGGCGCCCTTTTATACTGCGTGCCGGGAACAAAGAATACACTGCCGACGCTGTGATCATTGCCACCGGTGCTTCTGCCAAATTGCTGGGCGTACCCGGCGAGCAGGAATATATGGGCTACGGCGTTTCAACCTGTGCTACCTGCGACGGGTTTTTCTTCCGTGATCAGGATGTTATCGTTGTCGGCGGCGGCGATTCAGCAATGGAAGAAGCACTGTACTTAACCCACCACGCCCGCTCCGTGACCATTGTTCATCGGCGGGATCAATTTCGAGCTTCCAAGATTATGCTCAAACGGGCACAGGAAAATCCCAAGATCCAGTTCATTCTTAACACCATCGTTACGGAGTTCCTGGGCGAATCATCCGACGGGGTGAAGAAACTCAAAGCTGTCCGACTCCGGAATGTGCAAACAGGAGAGGAGTGGATAAAGGAAATCGACGGCGTGTTTATCGCTATCGGGCATAAACCGAATACGGAAATTTTCCGCCCGTGGCTGGAAATGGATGATCAGGGGTACATTCTGACCAGGGGCAAAACCACATACACCAACATTCCCGGCGTTTTCGCTGCTGGTGATGTCCAGGATCCCCGATACCGCCAGGCGGTCACCGCCGCTGGGTCCGGCTGTATGGCTGCCATCGACGCCTCCCGATGGCTGGAAGAAGCAGATTTCGAAGCATCCTCGGAAACGGCTACCGACCAGCAGACGCAACCAGTATCCTCGTAACTCTACCGGTAGGGGCGACGCGGGCGTCGCCCCTGCGCCTTACAACAGAATAACCCATAGCTGCCGGAAGTACCCGGTCTCGCCAGTAAAAAAATTCCCTCCCTTCTGGCGAGGAGTAGTGTAAGGGGGAACTTACTTACAGGAGTGTGTGCTCCCAGCCATAGGGAACGTCCTACCGGAAGCGTCGACTTCAGTCGGCAAAGTAGATGCACACCTAAGAGTGTGCGCTCCCAGCGAACCAGGCGCGCTTGTCGGCAACAATGCGAATGGTAGGGGTGCAGCGGCGCTGCGCCCCTACAAATCAAGGAATCCTATTGCTCTCCGACATAGGGGGAAAGAAATTGCTGGAGGCAAATTTCCGACAGCACCAACCTCCATCGGCAAAGGGATACAACAAAAAACCTTTGAGAAGATTATCCGTCTGCTGTGCAGAAAAGCAGGGTGGCAGAAGGGAATGCAAATGGACGAGCGATTTGGATACATTCGCGTGGCGGTCGCATCGCCAGAACTGCGCATCGGCGATGTAACGTTCAACCAGCAACACATTCTCCAACTGTGGGAACAAGCAGCACAGCAGCGTGCCGACATTCTGCTGGTACCGGAGCTGGCATTGACGGGTTATTCCTGTCAGGATCTCTTCTACGAGGAGCTTCTGCTTCAGGCAGTTGTTACGGCACTGGAACACCTTGCAGCGGTTTCAGCAGAACGGGATCCTTTGCTGATCGTTGGTGCTCCGCTGCGGTTTCAGAACCGCCTGTACAACTGTGCGGTGGTCATTGGTCACGGGCAAATCCTCGGCGTTGTTCCCAAGACCTTTCTACCAAACTCGCAGGAATTCTACGAAGAGCGGTGGTTTGTCTCCGGCACCTCTGTTCCTCCGGATAGCACCATCACGATTGCCGGCATCACTGACATCCCTTTTGGCACGGATCTTCTCTTTCAAGCCCGGCAGGAACCTCGCGCCGTCTTTGGCATTGAGATCTGCGAGGATCTCTGGGCGCCCATCCCGCCCAGCAATGATATGGCTGTCGCTGGCGCAACACTCTTTTTCAACCTCTCTTCCAGCAACGAACTGCTGGGCAAAGCGGCGTATCGGCGCGACCTTATTGCTAATCAATCCGCCCGGTTGCTGGCGGGCTACGCTTATGCATCGGCTGGACCGTGGGAATCAACCACCGACACGGTCTTTTCCGGGCACTCCCTCATAGCGGAAAACGGGCAAATCTTAGCAGAATCTGAACGATTTTCCTTTTCCAGCACCCTTATCCTTGCTGATTGGGATGTGGAACGGCTGGTGCACGAGCGCCTCTATCATCCCAGTTACAAATTTGCGAACGCTGAGAAATCCTACCGAAAAATTCTGTGGGAACTCCCGCACCGCTCCTGGCATACACTGTCGCTACTCCGTCCGCTGGTCAAACGCCCTTTCGTCCCGCGCAGAAAACAGCAGCGTGAGCTCCACTGTCGAGAAGTTTTTGCGATTCAGAAAACGGGGCTGGCGCGCCGTCTGCTGCACGTCGGCAGTCAAACGGTTGTTCTGGGAGTTTCCGGAGGACTGGACTCGACCTTAGCGTTACTGGTTGCCGTAAAAGCCTTCGACACTCTGGGATGGGACCGACAGGGGATTCACGCCGTCATTATGCCGGGACCGGGAAGTTCCGAACGGACGCAACGCAATGCCCAGTTGCTGGCGGAATACCTGCAAACCCGTTGCCACATCATCCCCATCCACGATGCCGTTGCTGTCCACCTGCGTGACATTGATCATCCGCTGGAGAATGCCGATGTCACCGTTGAAAACGCACAGGCACGGGAACGTACTCAGATCCTGATGGACCTGGCAAACAAATTGGGCGGGCTGGTCGTTGGTACCGGCGACCTTTCAGAACTGGCGCTGGGCTGGTGTACCTTCAATGGGGATCATATGTCGATGTACAATGTCAATGCCGGCGTTCCCAAAACGCTGGTGCAATACCTGGTCCGATGGTGTGCGGATGAAGAATTCGCTGGCGAACCGGTCGCCACGGTGCTGTACGATATTCTGGAAACGCCCATTTCCCCCGAACTGTTGCCGAAGACAAAGAAGCAGCGCATCGTTCAGCGCACAGAGCAGATCTTAGGACCCTACATCGTCCACGACTTTTTCCTCTACTTTATGCTCCGCTATCACTTTGCACCGTCAAAAATTTTCTTCCTTGCACAGCGAGCATTTCGGGGAGATTTTTCCGCCACGGATCTACTGACGTGGATGGAAACCTTCTACTCCCGCTTCTTCCATCATCAGTTCAAACGGAGCGTTCTGCCTGATGGACCGAAGGTCGGCAGCGTCTCGCTCTCACCACGCACCGACTGGCGAATGCCCAGCGATGCTACCGTCACCCTCTGGCTCCAGGAAGTGCAGCAATTACGTCAACGGATTCGGCGACGCGGTAAACGCTCCGCTCATTCTGAGACAAGGGTACAATCATCGTCGAACAAATAATGGGGACCGGAACAAGAATGCGACGCTTTCTGTCTGCTGCTCTGACTGTGCTGGCAATTCTCTTTGGAAGCACGGGATTTTTCGCCTGCTCCGATACACCAACGCTTCCTCCCCTGCGGACTCCGCTCAGGGTGGAGAACTGGGCAATTCAACTTCAGGCTGCTCATCCAGCAGAAGTTGCCAGGAGTGGTTTCCAGTTGGTCGTGATGGACTACTCGTGGGATGGCACGGCACAGCGTCAGTACACGCCTTCGGAGATTCAACAAATCAAAGATGCGGGCACCATTCCCATCGCATACCTAAGCGTTGGCGAAGCAGCGCCATACCGCTTTTACTGGAAACCGGAATGGAATCAGGATCCTCCGGAATGGCTGGGTCCTGCAAATCCGAATTGGCCCGACGCCTACATCGTCCGCTTCTGGCATCCTGAGTGGCAGGCTATCCTGCGACAGTACGTCGATCGTATCATTGCTCAGGGCTTCGCCGGCATCTTTCTTGACGGCGTGGACAAATTCCTGTTCTGGTCCAGCGCCAGCAACGGCACAGGCGAACACTATCCGGAATCGACGACCGCCGAGCGTATGCGAACGCTGCTGATCAACCTGATTCAGTATGCCCGGCAAAAAGCGGGACCGAACTTCCGAGTTCTCCCTCTAAATGGCGAAGAGATTCTCCGTTACGATAACGACTCGCTCCAGATGCTCATCGACGGCTGGGTTGCGGAAAGTCTGTTCTACAACACCATCCATCCCTGGGGTGCTGGAGACCAGCAATGGCTCCAGATCCATCGTTTTCCCTATCTGGATCAACTGGTGGCAGCAGGCAAACCCGTCTTCAGCGTGGACTACGTCGACGATGGCAGCGGTTATCAGGGGAGCAACAAAGAGCGCATTGAGGATTACCGCAGCCGTGCCCTTTCGCGCGGCTATCTCCCCTACGCGGCACGGTCAGATCAAATGCTGGACGAGCTCAACATCATCGACGGTGTGCAACCATAGAACGATGTGTAACAGCAAAAAGCAATCGCTACTAATGGGCAAAAATTTCATTGTGTTTGGCGATGCACAGAATATGGCAGAGCTGGCAGACCATAGTGTGCACTTAGTGGTTACATCTCCTCCGTACTTCAATGCTCCTTTCGACTATCCGGACCTCTTTCCCAGCTACGAAGCTTTTCTTCAACTTATGGAGACCGTGGCAAAGGAGCTCAAGCGCGTACTCAGCCAGGGACGCATCGCTGCACTGGTAGTGGATGATATGCTGATCAACGGGCAGAAGTACCCTATTGTGGCGGACATCACCAAAATTTTTATAGACACAGGCTTCAAATATCGGGAACGTATCGTCTGGATCAAGCCTGAAGGATATATCCGGATCAGTCGACGGAGTGGCGTGCTCCTGCAGCATCCCTACCCGATGTACTACTATCCCGACAATCTTCAGGAGTCCATTCTGATTTTCCAGAACGGAGACTTTGACTACAAACAAATTGATCCGGAAATCAGACAAAAGTCTCGCATTGACGTACAGCAATATCAACAGGCAAAGTGGTATCTCAACGTCTGGCAAATCACGAACGTGCTACCCAACAATAATCGACTGGAAAAAGGCATCGCAGCTTTTCCACCAGAAATCCCCTCTCGGCTCATACAACTGTTCTCCTACGTGGGTGAAACCGTCTTAGACCCTTTTGCGGGATCGGGAACGACCTTGAAAACAGCATTAGAACTCGGACGGAATGCCGTTGGCTACGAAATCGACCTTGAATTGATGGACATCGTTCGACGCAAACTTCAACCGGACCAACCGTCGTTGTTGCGCCAGGTTGACGAAATTGAATTTATCATTCGAGATGATGCCAGACACCTCCGTTCACACCTCCAACAACAGGTGCAAAAGCGGCAAAAGCGGTAGCAGTAGCGATGGAAGTCTATGGCGAAATCAGTGGAATTCAGTATAAACCCCTTTTGGGATCAGAGCTAAAAACTTTTTCTATGCAGGAACTTACTGAGGCAATGCACACAAAAACTCGCTTTTTGCTCGAAATGAACGATCAAACAACATTTGCCATCAGCCGATGGGTATCCCCCAAGCGGAGTCGTTCCTATCCATACGCCCGTGTATACGATACCCTCCAGTTTGCCGGTAAAAGGGTCACCATTATCCCTATCGTCAAAGATGAAGGAATTGGGGGCAACCGAGATTTCCTCCAATGGGACACGTTATCGCTAATGAGCCTGCTGGGGGTGTACGTGATCATTGGATACTACATCGATGCCCTCAGGGTTCTGGGCAATCCTCACAAAGTCACAAAACAACAGTTCGATATCGCATATCTTGCAGCCCAGCTTCAACAATTGCTCTACTACCACTCCGATCCTCTCCACTGGAATTTGAAGCAGGTAGAAGAAATTGATGAAGTTGCTTATCGCGCACAGCGCGCCTACGCCGAGCTCAGCAAAAAGCTGAAAATCGCTTTCCACACTTCTTCCACAGAAGCCTGGAAAAAATTGCTGCAGGGGAAAGAAACTTTTCTCCGATCATCCAGAAATCGAGCGCGCATTGCACAGCAGCGGGAAATCCAGACTGTTCAGCCGAAAGAAATGCTTTCAGGAAAAAGGAAAGCAGCGCTAACAATCACCAACTATCTGGGCGGGACCTATCACTTCACCTGTGATGAACTCATCGTCGATGATGACACGCTCGTTCTTGTTGAAGCCAAGCACTCTCGCTCCAGCATCCTTCCAGCAAGGGATGACATCAAAGACGGTCTGATTAAAATGATGCTGTACACAAACCTTCGCAATCTTCGTGTCGGCGAT
>JALWUI010000120.1:0-3106 GCA_027082775.1 Candidatus Kapaibacterium sp. | reverse complement strand
CGGCGATCTCTACTTCCAGCACTCTCAGGCAATACTCAAACTCACCAGTTCCCATCCCTTCACCCCTGCGAAACTCTCACGATCTCAACGCCAGCTTTTGAAACAGCTTTCAGAAGAAGCACAACAAAACAATTTCAAAGTGCAGATAAACGATCAGTTCCTGGACAGGCTATACGGAGCATTCTAATGTCGGATCCCATCGTTTCAGCAACCAACCAGCATCGGAAGATGAGCAGCCGGATGACGCTGATCCTCCTGGTTTTGCTTGTTTTTCTCCCCCGGTGTTTCTACACCATCGAGTTGCCGATAGAGCCGCCACCGACCGGGAAGCTGGAGATTCGCACCTGGGCATATCAACTGCAAGATGCTGATCCAGCAGCGATTGCGCAGGCGGGGTTCGATCTGGTTGTGATGGATTACGCCCGCGATGGCTCGGAAGCAACACGATACCCGGCTGCGGAAATTCAACACATTCGGCGTTCAGGGACAATTCCCGTCGCCTACCTCAGCATTGGAGAAGCAGAGGATTACCGGTTCTACTGGGATGATCGCTGGTTCGATCATCCGCCAGTGTGGCTGGGACGTGAAAATCCGGAATGGGAAGGGAATTACCCCGTCCGTTTCTGGCATACCGAATGGAAAAACATCCTGCATGCCTATCTCGATAAAATTGTGCAGCAGGGTTTTGCTGGCATCTACCTGGACCGCGTGGACGTGATCGAATACTGGTCGGATCCCCACAATGGTGAAGATACGGTTCTTTCGAAAGCTGACGCAGCTCGCCGAATGATTACCCTCATCCTGGATCTTGCACGCTATGCCCGGAGAAAAACACAGCAACCGTTTTACATCATTCCGCAGAACGGCGAGCAAATTCTCGCGTTCGACGATGGGGAATTGCTCAATGCCATTTCTGGATGGGCAGCCGAAGATCTTTTCTACGACGCAACACACCGATGGAGTTCAGAGGATAGCGCGTGGATTGCTGAGCACCGCTTCCCACTGCTGGACCGCGTTCTTCACCACCAGAAACCCATCCTGAGTGTCGATTACGTCGACGACGGTAGCGGCTACACTGGAGCGAACCGTCAGCGAATCGACAACTACCGAAAACGTGCCCAACACCGAGGATACATTCCCTACGTCGCTCGCTCCGACCGGGAATTAGATGAGCTGAACATCATCCCCGGCGTACAACCATAGCCATCCACTTCTTTACCGGCTAAAGCCGGCGCTCCCGGTTTGTGCCGGCGAACGTCGTGCTTCCTGATCACTGGGAGCGCACACTCTTAGGTGTGCATCTACTGGGAACGCACGCTTCAGCGTGCAAATCCCCCTCACCCTTATCCCTCTCCCACAGGGAGAAAAAATTTTTGCACCTGTAGGGGCGATCCGGCTGGTCGCCCATCCAGGCGAAGCGCTGCTGCGCCCCTACCATTGCACCGGAAGCGCACGCTTCAGCGTGCATCCTTTGCCGACGAACGTCGCGCTCCCAGCCGGCGCTCCCAGTTCACTGGGAACGCACACTTCAGTGTGCATCCTTTGCCGGCTAAAGTCGGCGCTCCCAAGCGGCGCTCTCAGTTCGCTGGGAGCGCACACTCTTAGGTGTGCATCTACTGGGAGCGCACGCTTCAGCGTGCATTCACTGGGAACGCACACTTTAGGGTGTATTTTTGCCGACTAAAGTCGGCGCTCCCAGTTTGTGTCGGCGAATGTCGTGCTTCCAGATCACTGGGAACGCACACTCTTAGGTGTGCATCTACTGGGAGCGCACACTTCAGTGTGCATCCTTTGCCGGCGAAAGCCGGCGCTCCCAGTAAGGGCGACTCGGCTGGTCGCCCGCAGAGGCGAGCGCCGCTGCGTCCCTACCACGCTTCAGCGTACATATTTTGCCGGCGAAAGCCGGCGCTCCCGGTGAGGAGCGTTCCAACACCTTACCCCTACGGCACTGCTACCGGCGCGATGGCAAAGCGTCCCTGCGAAAGCGAAATGACCACGTAGTACATCCCGCGGCTGATGCCCCGCAGCGGCACATTCTCGACCGCTCGATCGTAGCGAACTACCTGCTTACCCTTGAGCGAATAGAGCGCTACCTGCTCCACAGCCCCTCGAACTTCTGGTGCGTATCGGAGCACCAGCATCTGACTGGCTCGATCCATCTGGACGCGAACGCCAAACGAATCTCCGCTGTCCTCATTTTCCCACTCTTCGGCAACATCTGTCACACTGAAGAACGTGACGTAGAGCACGTGGGCTGGTCGGGGATAGGGACTCTCGATTATCCCAGGTGCATTGCGGGTAATGATCATACACCGAGCGGAAAAATCAATCAGCCGGGGGGATCCCCCTTCCTTCGGTAAGTTCCATAACCGCCACTGTTTTCCTCCGTTGTGCGTGTAGATCATAACACCACCCCACGTGCCCTGCAACAATACCCCTCGATGCTCCCACCCATCAGACGCAATATTTGCTCCCGGATAACCAGCATCAATGCCCCAATCCTCATTCGTCCATTCAAGCTCCCAGGTATTGCCCCCATCCGTCGACTGCACCAACTGCAAAACCTGCTTCTGATACACTCCGTCCTGATATACCCTCGCCCACACCACACACTCCACCCGCTCAGCATCATACGCCTGCATAGCCAGAATCCCGACCAATCGCCACTGCTCGTCCTCCGGCTGGAACACATCCCGCACATCCCACCGCCGCCACGACTCTCCTCCATCGGTAGTCCGCCATAGCTCTACTTCCCCTGTCTGCTGTCGATCCACCACGATCCACCCTGTTGTCGCATCAGCGAAACTGACAGCTCCCAATCGGGCATCGGCTTCACTTTGAGGAAAAGCAAAGCGGCGTTGCCACGTTTCGCCTCCGTCGGTACTCACCATCAACAGGCTATAGGAACGATATGGCAGGGTCGTCGTATCATATACTCTCCCGGTCAACCCCAACTGCATCGGTCCCATCGGAAAAATCCGGATAATTCTCAGCGTATCTCCCAGAGATGCTACCTGCCAGGTCCGCCCGCTGTCGTCCGATCGCCATATCCACGGGCCGTTCTTCTTATACGCTACAATGCTACTTCCCCGCCAGACTGCATACT
>JALWUI010000119.1 GCA_027082775.1 Candidatus Kapaibacterium sp. | reverse complement strand
TCCGAAGAGTCTCGATGAAATCGATCCGGAAATCCGCCGTACGTTTGAAAAACTGGGCATTCCACTGGAAGAGCAAAAGCTGCTGGCAGGCGTCGCCGTGGATGCGGTACTGGATAGCGTATCGGTTGCAACCACCTTCAAGGAAAAATTAGCAGAGCTGGGGATCATTTTCTGCTCGATGAGTGAAGCCATTCAGGAACATCCGGATCTGGTGCGCAAATATCTGGGATCCGTCGTCCCTTACAACGATAACTTCTATGCCGCTCTCAACTCCGCCGTATTTAGCGATGGTTCCTTTGTCTATGTGCCGCCCGGTGTCCGTTGTCCGATGGAACTTTCCACCTATTTCCGGATCAATGCTGCAAAAACCGGACAATTCGAGCGCACCCTGATCATCGCAGACGAAGGCAGCTATGTCAGCTACCTGGAAGGATGCACCGCCCCAATGCGAGATGAACACCAGCTCCACGCAGCAGTTGTGGAATTGATTGCGTTGAAAGACGCAGAGATCAAATACTCGACAGTGCAGAACTGGTATCCGGGTGACAAAGAAGGAAAAGGCGGAATCTACAACTTTGTGACGAAGCGAGGAATTTGTAAAGGACCGAATGCAAAGATCTCCTGGACGCAGGTTGAAACGGGATCTGCTATTACCTGGAAATATCCGAGCGTCATCCTCCTGGGCGATAACTCTGTTGGCGAATTCTACTCCATTGCGCTCACCAATAACCACCAGCAAGCCGACACGGGCACCAAAATGATCCATATTGGCAAAAACACGCGCAGTCGGATCGTCTCCAAGAGTATCGCCGCGGGAAAAAGCAACAATTCCTACCGTGGACTGGTGCGGGTACTGAAGAAAGCAGAGAACGCCAGAAATTATTCCCAATGTGACTCGATGTTGATCGGCAACCGGTGTGGCGCTCATACCTTCCCATACATCGAGGTCGAAAACAAAACCGCAACGGTCGAACACGAAGCAACGGTCTCGAAAATTGGCGAGGATATGCTATTCTACCTCAACCAGCGGGGAATCCCAACAGAAGAAGCTGTTGCTCTCATTGTCAACGGCTTTTCTGAAGAAGTACTGCAGCACCTTCCAATGGAATTTGCCGTAGAAGCCCGGAAATTGCTGGCTATCAGCCTGGAAGGCAGTGTCGGATAAGGAATGTTGAACAAATCATAAATGCAGAACAATGCACAATGCGAAACAACCGCTTCTGACTATTGAAAACCTGCACGTTGCAGTCGATGACAAACAGATTTTGAAAGGGGTTGATCTCACCATCTATCCTGGTGAAATTCACGCTATTATGGGACCCAATGGTTCAGGAAAAAGTACGCTGGCAGCCGTGCTGGCGGGCAGAGAGGATTATACCATCCTGCAGGGAAGGGTCTTTTTCGATGGTAAAGATCTGCTCGAAATGTCACCGGAAGAACGAGCTGCTGCTGGTCTGTTCTTAGCTTTCCAATATCCTGTGGAAATTCCCGGCGTCTCGATGCTCACGTTCCTGCGCACAGCACTGAACGAAATCCGCAAGTCAAATGGTGAAGAACCGATTGACACCCGAACGTTTCTGCAAAGGGTGCGGGAAGCAGCTCAGTTGTTGGAATTGGGCAATGATTTCCTCCAGCGGGCGGTCAACGTTGGCTTCTCCGGCGGCGAGAAAAAACGGAACGAAATTCTCCAGATGGCAGTGCTTCGCCCCAAGCTGGCAATCTTGGATGAGACTGATTCGGGACTCGATATCGATGCGCTGAAAATCGTTGCCAATGCAGTCAACTCGCTTTTCGGAACGATCCAATCCTATCTGATCATCACGCACTATCAGCGACTGCTGAATTATATCGAACCCGACTACGTCCACGTGATGTACGATGGCAAAATCGTCCGCTCTGGCGACAAAACCTTAGCGCTGGAGCTGGAAGCAAAAGGATACGACTGGCTCCGTTCCGAAACGCTGAGTTCGATCGAATTGCCCAGTACCACGACGTAAGGAGAGGAAGCGCGCGATGACCAATCTACAAGAAACAAAACCGCTGATGCATCTGCTAAGTGCCACCTTCGATTCCCTGCAAAGTGCAACGCCAGAACAACTGGAACACAATCCGTTCCTGCAACTCCGCAAACAGGGGCTGGATGCGTTAGCCCGCACGGGGTTACCCACTCCCAGAGATGAAGAATGGAAGTATCTCAACTTAGCCCCCTACATCCGGCATCCGTATCAACTTCCAGCGGGCAAAGAATCCCTGTCCCATCTTCCGCAGATATTGCCAATCACAACAATTCCGGTGGTCTTCTTCAATGGCCTCTTCCAGCCGCACCTTCTGTCGCCAGTTCACGGAGTAACGGTCACTTCGCTGGCACAACTGCTGGATAGAGGATCGCACGATGGGACAGCACTGGGAGAGCAAGAACACTCCATCGGACAACTGTTATCTCCAGAAGACGATCCTTTCGTGGCACTCAATGCCGCTCTTCTCCACCAAGGAGCACTGCTCCATATCACTCAGAATCCTTCCCAGCCGATCTACCTTGCATCCATAACACAAAGTGACCAACCATTATTTGTCAATCTCCGCTTTGCCATTCGCCTATCCACCGGGACGGCGGCAACGATTATTCTGGATCTTCGCACCCTGAGCAAGACGGCGCCAACGTTCCATAACATTGTAAGCGAAATCTGGCTGGAAACAGAGTCAGCGCTCACTCTCATTTTTCTGCAAAATGACACCGCTCAAAACTACGGAGTTCTCACAACCCGCATTGCGCAAACAGCCCGGAGTCGATCCCGGCTGTACACGATTACCGCAGGCAATGGGATGGTCCGGAACACTACCAGCGTTCAACTCAACGAACCGGAAGCAGAAACAGTGCTGTATGGACTGAGCGTTCTGCGGGACACCGAAGTTGCTGACCATCACACTGCTGTCGAACATCTTGCTCCCAATTGCCAGAGCAGTGAATTGTACAAAAGCATCGTTGCCGACCAGGCAACTAATATTTTCAACGGAAAAATTTTCGTTCATCCAGAAGCACAACAGACCAACGCGTATCAGTCTAACCACAACATCCTTCTGTCCGACGATGCGCAAGTGTACACAAAACCCCAACTGGAAATTTTCGCTGACGATGTCCGCTGTACCCACGGAGCAACCGTAGGGCAACTTCCTCAGGAAGCAGTTTTCTATCTTCGAACTCGCGGATTACCGGAAACCGTCGCAGATGTTTTGCTGCTCCACGCTTTTGCAGCCGAGGTATACGAGCAATTACCGCTTGAACCTCTCCGTGCCTGGATCGATCAACAATTGAGCCATCGTCTTTTTGACATTGTTGACCTTGCGGCTGATCGAAAACTCGTAGATTTGCAGTTTGCAACGTCGTAAAAGCAAAAGGAGCAACGATGAATCCAGAAGTAGCTGCAACGGTGGATCTGGATGTGCACTCTATCCGTGCCGACTTTCCAATTTTGAACGTCCAGCCCTACGGACAGCATCTGGCGTATTTCGACAATGCGGCAACAACGCAAAAACCTCAGGTTGTGATCGACACTTTAACCCAATTCTACGAGCAATTCAACAGCAACGTCCATCGCGGTGTTCACTATCTCAGTCAGCACGCAACGGAGGCATACGAAAAGAGCCGGGAGATTGTGCGGCAATTTCTCAATGCTCGATCAACGGCTGAGATTGTATTTGTTCGCGGCACGACAGAGGCATTAAATCTTCTGGCAACAACGTTTGGAAAATTGCTGCAGCCCGGAGACGAAATCCTCATTTCGATGATGGAGCACCACTCCAACCTGGTGCCCTGGCAAATACTTGCCAAAGAAAAGGAGCTGAAGCTGAAATACATTCCGATTACCGAAACAGGGGAGCTGGATCTGGATGCTTTTGAACGCCTCCTGAGCGACCGAACTCGCGTCGTCTCCGTTGTCCACGCTTCCAACTCCCTGGGAACGGTCAACCCAATTGAAAAAATTATCGAGCTGGCGCATCAGAATGACATCCCGGTGATTATTGATGGAGCGCAAGCAGTGGCCCATATATCCGTGGATGTCCAAAGCCTGGATGCCGACTTTTATGTGTTTTCCGGCCACAAAATCTATGGTCCAACGGGAATCGGGGTTTTGTACGGCAAAGAACGGTGGTTAGACCGATTACCGCCGTATCAAGCGGGAGGTGATATGATCAAACGAGTCACGCTGGAGGAGACAACTTACAACGTGCTACCGTACAAATTTGAAGCTGGAACACCCAATATCGCTGGAGCTGTTGGCCTGGGAGTTGCCTTAGAATATGTGCAGAACATCGGCTTATCAAAAATCGCCCGGTATGAAACGCAGCTTTTAGAATATGCCACACGAGCGGTGGAAGAAATTCCGGGACTTCGGATCATTGGCACGGCGGATCAGAAAATTGGGGTCCTGTCCTTTGTGATGGACTACACGCACCCACACGACGTTGGTACTATTCTGGATCAGGCAGGGGTCGCTATTCGAGCAGGTCACCATTGTACCCAACCTGTGATGGATTTCTTCGGCGTTGAAGGAACCGCCCGTGCCTCCTTTGCCGTCTATAACACACCGGAAGAAATCGATCAAATGGTCAAAGCGCTCTGGCAGGTGTATCAGCTTTTTGGTCAATAAAGTCCAACAAGTGAAAAAATTTTGAATGGAGCCAATTCGTGATCTCTATCAGCAAGTCCTGTTAGAACACTACAAGCATCCGCATAATTACGGGAACCTGGAACATCCCACGCATCAAGCTGACGGGGATAATCCGCTCTGTGGAGACCACATCCATTTGGAGCTCCAGGTTGAAAACAACACGATTGTAGATGTCAAATTCTCAGGGATGGGATGTGCTATCTCCAAAGCCTCTGCTTCGATTATGACGCAAGCGATCAAAGGGAAATCGATAGAAGAAGTCAAGCAATTAGCAGATCTGTTTTACCAGATTGTCAAAGGCGAAACGGACGTTCCGGAAGCGCCATCCTCAGATCTGGAGGAACTCTTCATTTTCAGTGGCGTTCGTGACTTTCCAACACGGGTCAAATGTGCAACCTTAGCCTGGCACACCCTGGAAGATGCGCTCAAACAATCGTAATGTGAAACAAGCGATACACAACACGAATGCAGTTTTCAGCAGCTTCTGATAGCAATGCTGGCAACACCGAAACGGTAACGCAGGCTCGCGTCAAAATCCGGTTGTACGGCGAAGACTATGAAATCGTAATGGATCCACAGCAAACCATTTTAGAAGCGGCGCTGGATAACGAACTGGATCCGCCGTATTCCTGCCAGATCGGTATCTGCGGCACTTGCCGTGCCAAATTGATTGAAGGAAGGGTGCGGATGGATGAACGGGAAGCGCTCACGGATGAAGAGATCGAAGAAGGCTATATCCTCACCTGTCAGGCTCATCCCGAAACACCGGTAGTTGTCATAGATTACGACCAATAACAACGGGAATGTTGAACAAACAGTAAAGGCAGAGCGATGGCATACGAATGGAAGTTCAATCCTCGACCGTACTCTGATGAGGAAGCAAAAGAGCTGCTCAAAGACGTGATTTCTCCAGAAACTTCCGACTGGCACTACAACAAACATCACAAAGGATACGTAACAGCGCTGAACACGATTGAGCGGGAACTGGAAACCGCAGATCGGAGCAAGGCGAACGGAAACTACTCGTATTTTGGCGAACTGAAACGCCGATTTACCTGGAATCACGCTGGCGCACTACTACACGACATCTACTGGATGAACCTTGGTGGCAGCGGAAATCCGGCGGAAGGTCCAGATATCGTTGCAGCAATCGAGAAAGAATTTGGCAGCCTGGATGCGTGGAAAGCAGACTTTAAAGCTGTTGGCATTTCTGCCAAGCTCTCTGGATGGGCAGTGCTCACCTACGACCAACTCTATAGCGGTCGGTTGATCAACGTTTTAGTCGATGAACATCACTACGGAGCAATCTGGGGTGGGATCCCCCTCATTGCCTGCGACGTTTTTGAACACGCCTACTATCACAAAGATGGTCCGGGCAGAGCAACATACATCGACAATTTCCTGAACAATCTGCACTGGGGACGCATCAACGATTGGTACAAACGTTTCGCTGGCTAAAAATTTACTTTGGCAAGGATCGTCTTGGGCATTACCCTGTGGGGTGATAGCTGTGATCATTTT
Source organism: Candidatus Kapaibacterium sp. (assembly GCA_027082775.1). Classification (GTDB taxonomy): domain Bacteria; phylum Bacteroidota; class Ignavibacteria; order Kapaibacteriales; family WFXC01; genus WFXC01. The sequence goes on along the minus strand of JALWUI010000119.1, from coordinate 11,462 downwards.
TCAACTCCTGAAGCACGGAGGATCACCTGTGCGTTTCAGCATAGGAATCCTCCGTGTTTTTTGCTCTTCAGCTCTCCTCTCAGGAGAAGGTCCCGCATCACCACAATGCAGTGATCAATGAGGCAAGTCTACCGCTGTCCGGTCTTCTCGTTTCCTGTACCACTCTGAGCATACATCTGAAGCTTGAGCACAGGAAGTAGCTTTGTAGTATGCTTCGTTGCGTGCTATACTCACGACCGCCTGACAATGGAGCGTTCACTGTTGCGAAGACGTAATGCGCTGCAACATCTGGAGCCACCGTTGATATGCTGGATGTCGCTGTGCCCGGAGAACACGTGTCACGTGTTGCAACATTCTTATACTCTCACCTTCTTTCCCCATTGCATGCAACGTCAGCGCAAGTTCACCCTGCGCCAGTGCTTTTTGTACGACCAGCCCCACATCATCTGCTTCTTCGACCGCCCGTTCCAACCATCGGCGACTCTGCTGCAGATCACCTTGCTGGCGGTATAAAATGCCCAACTGGCGTTCCAGCACCAGGATAGTGGCAATATCCGCCCCCTGTTGTCGAGCAGCATTCAGTTGTTGGCGGAGGTGTTCAATCTGCTGCGATACTGGAGACACAGGCGTCGCTATCCGGGCAATCCCCCGCAGTCGCGCAGTGTCTGCTCTTTGCTGAGTGAGTAATGTCCCGGCTCCTTGCTCCTTTCTGCTCGAACGGTTGTGCTCTTCTCTGTCGGAATCCTGCACAGGTTGTGTCACTTCCGCCGGCAACTCCCACACCAACTCCGCTGAATCAACATATCGAGGTAGCATCTGCTCACTCTGAGGAGAGGAAGTCGCTTTTTGAGAGCGTAAGAACAGAGCAATCCCGACACTCACCGCCACCACGCCAAGCAGCACTATCCAGTACTTCGGCAACACACTTCCTCCACGAATCACCCGGCTGCCCACTGCAGATGTCGAGGATGGCGCTGCTTGCTGCTGGAGGTATTCCTTCAATTGCGCTTCTACACGGTCAAAGAAAGGCTCATAAGCAGACAGATCAGGCTTCGGCAATGTTTGGAGCCTCGCTTCCAGAGATTCCAACTGCTCCAGCTCCGCCCGCAATTCTGGATACTGCTGGAGCAGCGGCTCCAATGCTTCTTTGCCAACTTCTCCCTCTAAGTACCGTGCAATGAGTAACTCAACGTCCTGGTCTTCTGGCAACCCTTTCATTCTGAATCTCGCACCGCCAATATTTTTTGCAACATCTTTTTTGCTCGAAACACCCGCACTTTTGCCAGTGATTCGGAAATGCCCAGAATCTGGGCTATGTCTTTATACGGCAACTCATCCAGATAACGAAGCTCCAGCGCTTCGCGATACTCAACAGGCAATCTGGCAATATGCTCCAGTACAATGGCATAGTCTGCTGCAGCTTCGGGCGACAGCGAAGTATCAGGGGCGATTGCGTCAATACCTTCTTCCGGTTCCTGTACTTCGTGTCCCTGTATGCGCTGCTGCCGCGCCCGCGCTTTGAATGCCCAATTCCGCGCGATTGTGTAGATCCACGCCGCAAAGTTTCCCCCCGTATATTGATCCCGATGTTCAAAGACACTCAAGAAAGTTTGTTGAAACACATCTTCCGCTAACCATCGATCTTGAACAATTCGCCAGCAGTAGGCAAAAATCCGCTGCTTATACCGACGATAGATCTCCTCGAACGCCGCCACTTCTCCACACTTCACCTGTTCAAACACTTCGTCATCACTTAGCTCGCTATATGCTCTCGCATTCACACCCATACCTGCTGCCAACTAATGATGTTAATCGCTCATTACTGCCAAAAGTTACACAAAAATTCTGGCGCTCCCCGCAGAACAAACCTGCTTCGCTGAGAGCCCGGAAAAGCGGACAATGCAGAAGCGGCAAAAGTTTAGAGCGCCACACCGGAGGTCAATCGATCTTTTCCACTGGCGATTGAGCAAACAGCCCTATTATCAAAGCTCTCATCCCTCCCGACTATGGTACTACTTCCAGCGTCGACACTTGATACCGCTCTTGCAGCAATTTCCGCATCGCCTCTGCCTGATCCCGCGATTCAAATCCCCAGAGCACAACCTGAAAGAACGTTTGACGGTGCCGCTGAATGGGTTTAACATAAACATTCAATCCCCGCGATCGCCACTGCTCCGCTAACTGATAAGCCTGCTCTTCTGAGACCGTTCGTTCCGCATAGATCTCGTACGGCAATAAAGCAGGTGTCAGCCACCGAATTTCCACTCGTCGATTGAGTCGCCGCTGCCAATCAGCATACGGAAGAGGATAAATCGGAGAGGTCGAACTAAGACCAATGCAATGGATGCGATCGGCTGCAATCCCTTTGCGCACCAGATACCGTTTTACCGCCAGTGCACGGGCATAACTGAGCTGTTGATTCCGCTGCTCCGTCCCCGATGCACTGGCATGTCCCTGAAGCACAATCCGCTGCTCTGGATTTGTCCGGAGCAACTCCACGACCCGATCTAACTGCTCAGCAAAAACAGGATCAACGCGGCTGGATCCTGTCGCAAAAGTTGCCAGAATCTGGTGAGATAAGATTGTTTGTCTTGCCTCATCTATTTCCACTCGAACCGGGTTACTCAGCATCTTTGCTCCCATTCTGCATCGAATGCTAAAATGGCGATTCTCCTGCTGCCACTCTCGATAGAGCGCATATCCAACGGTCACCCGATAAGCGGTCTGCAAACTCAAAAAGATTTCCTGAAAAATACCTTTCAACTCGGACACCGATATCGATGAGGGAAAATACAACGGGGCTGCCACCTGAGCTTCAAAGCGGGAAAGCAACGCGGTGTTGTCCCATTCTCCCACACCAACAAAAAAAAGATTCACGCGCTGTTGTCGAATTGCTTCAAAGACGTCCTGAAGAGAAACTGCCAATGAAGCGTTATCCACTCCTCTGCCAATGTGGATGACAACCCGCCGGTGATCCGGAGAAGCCAGCGGTATTGCTACCGTATGGTAGAGTGCCCGGAGAAAAGCGGAAAGATTGCTTCGAGGCGCAAATCCCAGAAAATGGAATTGTGAGGAATAATCTTCCAATGGTGTTTGGAGCTGCGTTGCATTGATCGAATGGTTATAAAACACCAGACTCACCGTGGATGCCGGCGGAAGTAAAGGCAACGCCGAGCGTAACGCTTGCGCGATACTGCCAAAAAACGGGAAGGTTGCATCGGTATATTCAACGCACAGCACCAGGTCAATCGGCTGGCGATCGCACCACCGGTGGGCAACCGCCTGAAAAAGCAGCTTTGAGGGGATACGGCTTTGCAATGCCTGCATTTGAATCTGCACAGTCACCGTATCTGATCGCAGATCTGCGTTACCGAATCGGTCCAGCGGGACAAAGTACAAATGCAGTGAATCAGAATCGAACAGGTCAACGCGGAGTAATCGCACCGTCTGTACAGCCGATTGGGGATTTACCCCTGCATAAAGGGTCGAGGGGGCATAGGAAACAGGGGAAACGGAAAGACATTGAGCGCTGAGCTGCAAAAGTACCAATCCCCATAGCCCCCACACCACCCCTGCTGCCCATCGCATAATGCATTGTACCGCTTCTATGGAACGATCTGTTTTGTCTTATGCAGTTTCGGCTGTTTCAGTTTCTGTTTGAGCAGTAAAGCTCAAGCTGGAGCCATCAGGTGCGACATCAACAACAACTGTTTGTCCCGGAAGAATTTCCCCTGCCAGAATCTTCAGTGCTAAAGGATCCACTACGGACCGCTCGATCACGCGCTTCAGCGGGCGAGCACCATAGTTGATGTCGAACCCTTTTTCCGCCAGCCAGTCCAGCGCTGCATCAGTAATCTGCAATCGCAGATTCTGCTTCTCCAACCGCTGCTCCACCCGCCGCAACTGGATCCGCGCAATTTCCCGAACCTCTTTACGAGTCAATGGGTTGAATAAAATGATTTCATCGATACGATTCAGAAACTCCGGTCGCATCCGTGTTTGCAACAACCGAAAAATTTGCTCCCGCAATTCGCTTAAAATCCGATCTCGATTTTCTTCTGTGATGTCAGGGAGCCGCTCCTGAATCAGCTCCGTTCCCATATTGGAGGTCATAATGATGATGGTGTTGGTAAAGTCCACGGTTCGACCATGGCTATCAGTCAAACGCCCATCATCTAATACCTGCAAAAGGAGGTTAAACACATCGGGATGGGCTTTTTCAATTTCATCCAGCAGCACCACTGAATAAGGATGATGCCGCACTGCTTCCGTCAACTGCCCTCCTTCTTCATACCCCACATATCCCGGTGGCGCGCCGATCAGGCGAGTGACCGCAAATTTCTCCATATACTCGCTCATATCAATGCGAATCATCGCGTGCTCATCATCGAAGAGAAATTCCGCCAGTGCTCGCGCTAATTCGGTTTTCCCAACTCCCGTCGTTCCTAAGAAAATGAAGGAACCAATCGGTCGGTTGGGATCCTGCAAACCCGCCCGCGATCGCCGAATTGCATTACAAACCGCACGAACTGCTTCATCCTGTCCCACAACACGCTGCTTGATCCGCTCCTCCATTTTCAACAGCTTTTCCCGTTCCGATTCCAGCATCCGGTGAACCGGGATACCGGTCCACTTGGAAATAATCTCTGCAATATCTTCCGGCTCTACTTCTTCTTTCAGCAGTTTTCCATCTTTCTGGACTTCTTCCAGTTCCTTCTGCGCTGCTTCCAGTTTCTGCTTGAGTTCTGGTAACTTCCCATATCGTAACTCTGCCGCCTTATTATAGTCCCCCTCCCGTTCTGCTTGCTCTGCTGCCAGTCGGGTTTGCTCAATCTCTTGTTTAATGCCCCGAATCTTGTAAATGAGCGACCGTTCTACCTCCCATTTGGCTTTAAGCGCTTCGTACTGTTCCTGTAACTCCGCTAACTCCTTCTCCAGTTCTTCCAAACGCTTCTTTGTCGCTTCCCTGGTTCCGTACTCTGCCATACCCCTTGTTTTTCCCTTGTTGTACTTTCCTTATCGTTGAAATCCCTTAACGATCGATCAATGATGGAATTTTGCAGCGCAGTGTACCAGAAATTTCATTCATTCGTTTTTGTATTTTCGCTGATGGAAGACACAAAGAAAGGATAACGGGATGGGAATTGCTATTGGGAATTTGATACTGGTTGCCGTGCTGTCCTACCTTATTGGCTCTCTCCCTACTGCTCTGATCGTTAGCAAAAAATTCTTTGGATTTGACATCCGGGAGAAAGGCAGCGGCAATATGGGCAGTACCAACGTTTTCCGGGTGCTGGGAGTGAAATGGGGCATTATCGTGCAACTGATCGACATCCTCAAAGGATTCGTTGCTACCGCCTTCATTTCCCAGCTCTACTTTGTGGACTTCCCCTTTCCCAATCCCACCCCATTCGAAAACGCCACGTTGATCAAATTAGCAGCTGGATCAGCAGCCGTGCTGGGACATATGTTTACAGTGTTTGCTGGCTTCCGCGGAGGAAAAGGTATTAACACCGGGCTGGGAATGTTGATCGGCATCGCTCCTGAAGAAGTCGCCATTGTCGTAGGAGTATTCTTGTTAGCCCTGTTATCCTCTGGTTATGTCTCCTTGGGCTCTATTATGGCTGCTATCGCTCTGCCTATTAGCCTGGTCATCCGTTATCACATCTTCCACGATGCCATTCCGGATTATAATACTGTCGTTGCGTTTTTCTCCGTCCTGGCTGCCCTGATTGTCTATGCCCATCGGAAAAATATTGCCCGGCTTCTGAAGGGAACGGAGAATCGGTTCGAAAAGCTGTGGATTTTACGATGCCGGAAAAAACAAGCCTGACTTCCGAAAACCGCTACCGTATTGCTATCGTTGGAGCAGGGGCGTGGGGTAGCGCTTTAGCCTGTATTGCAGCAGAAAATGGTCATCAGGTAGTGCTGTGGGGACGCCGTCCGGAAGTGGTGGAAGAGATCCGCTCTCAGCGAACGAACCGGCAATATCTACCAGCCGATATCCGGCTCCACTCTGCCATTGAACCCACGACCGATGTTGCTCAGGTCAACCATGCTGAGATCATTGTCCTCGCTGTTCCCACTCAATATATCCGCCCATTGTTGCAAAACTATCCTTTCGATCTTCGTGACCGACTCATTGTCAACGTTGCCAAAGGAATCGAAATTGGAACCCATCGGCGGATCTCAGAAATCCTGCTGGAGGAAGCGCTGGTCGACCTGGATCACTATGTCGTGCTGACCGGTCCCAGCCACGCAGAGGAAGTATGCCGCCGTGCGCCAACAACGGTCGTGAGTGCCTCGCTGGATCTCCGGAAAGCGGAAATTGTGCAACAAATTTTTTCCACTCCTTTCTTCCGGGTCTATACGTCACACGACGTCGTTGGAGCGGAAATGGGCGGAGCGTTGAAAAATGTTATTGCCTTAGCTGCTGGAATGGTGGACGGTCTCCGCCTGGGAAGCAATGCCAAAGCGGCTCTGATGACCCGTGGACTGGCGGAAATGAGCCGATTGGGCGTGGCGATGGGCGCCAATCCCCTGACTTTTTCGGGATTGTCAGGGCTGGGCGATTTGATTGTTACCTGCATCAGCCAGTATAGCCGAAACCGCCGCATCGGCGAGTTGATCGGCACGGGACTGTCGCTGGACGAAGCACTTCGCCAGATTCCCGGCGTAGCTGAAGGGGTCAGCACCGTTCAAGCGGTTAAGGAACTTGCCACCCAGTATCACATCGAAATGCCCATCAGTTCGGAAATCTACGCTATCCTCTTTCAGGGTAAATCTCCTCACCAGGCTATTACCGACCTGATGACCCGCGACGCAAAGCCAGAGCTGTGGGGCATCGCCTGAGGGTGGAACACCTTCTATCCTGCTGAAAAATCGTAATTTTGTAATCTTTGAGCTTTTTGTCCGAACGAAAGTGGAGAAGTGCTATGGAACTGACGGAGCGCTCCTTTCTGGTGCTTGGTGGCTGGGGCTTAGTCGGAACAGCGATTTGCCGAAAGTTACTGGAACATCGACCGAAACGCTTAATTGTGACCTCTCTCCGCCGCGAAGAAGCCGAAGAAGCAGTAGCAAAACTTCGAGCTGAATTCCCGGACATTCCGCCGGAGACCATCCAGCCAGCGTGGGGCAATCTCTTTGTCCGTCACGCGTGGAAAGATACTCCCCGATCGCAACTGCTTGCCGATCCCGAAACTCGAATGGAGCTGATCCGCGACATTCTGGAAGAGCTGACTCCTCAAATGTTAGAACAATCCGCCCTGTATCGCCTGCTGGTTGACACGCAGCCCGACGGTGTTATCGATTGCATCAACACGGCAACAGCAATTGCTTACCAGGATGTCTACTCCAGCGGGCTGGATTTGCTGCATCAACTGGAACAGGGAATGCTGGAACAAGCATCGGTAGAGCACCTTTTAGCCAGTCTCTACATTCCGCAGCTCATTCGCCACATCCAGATTCTATTCCACGGACTGAAGGACGCTGGCACTGCTGCTTACATCAAAATCGGCACCAGCGGCACCGGTGGTATGGGATTGAACATTCCCTATACACACAGTGAAGAACGTCCTTCGCGAGTGCTCCTTTCCAAATCCTGCGTTGCTGGCGCCCACACTTTGCTGCTCTTCCTGATGGCACGTACGCCTCACATTGGCGTTGTCAAAGAGATCAAGCCGGCGGGTTTGATTGCGTGGAAGCGAATCGGCTATGGTGAAATCTACCGCAAAGGGCAACCAATCCCGCTGTACGATATGCCAGTGAATCAAGCGCTGTCGCTGCAATCACCGGTAACCGCCGAAACAACCGCTGCACAACCGCTGGGAAAGAATCTGGAATCGGTCTTTATTGACACCGGTGAAAATGGCATTTTCGCCCGCTCCGAATTTGAAACGGTGAGCACCCTACAGCAGATGGAGTTAGTCACCCCCGAAGACATTGCCGATGCCGTCATTTACGAACTGCAAGGGGGAAATACCGGATATGACATCATCCAGGCGTTAGATGGGGCGGTGTTAGAACCCACTTATCGCGGCGGCTTTTTGCGAGAATACGCGCTGCGAACGTTGAAAAAGCTGGAAGAACAGCATCAATGCGACAGCGTCGCTTTCGAACTCTTAGGTCCTCCCCGACTCTCTAAGCTCCTTTACGAAGCGTATATGCTCCGCCGCGTTGCCCGCACTCCTCAGACAGTGGTTGAAATGGAATCCTCTTCGCTTCAACAAGCACTTTACGAACTCCTCCAGCAAGACCAGCAACTCCGATCGGAAATTCTGTCCATCGGGCTGGCAATTCTTCTACCAGATGGCACTTCCTACCTGCGCGGGAAAGAATTGATCGTACCGCACATCAAACCCGGAGCGTCGCTGGAAGTCACCCCTGAACGCCTTGAGCAATGGTGCTATGCCGGCTGGATCGATCTTCGCCTGCAAAACGTGCAAAAATGGCAAGATCGGATCCGGCAAATCATCGAGCAGGTGAATGCTATCCCTGAAAACGATACAAGCTCACGATACGCTTTTACCCGTGAATACTGGGAGCATTTCCGCACCCTCCACCCCGGCAAACTGGTAGCGTGGATCCTGCACTTTGAAGAAGGGGGATGGCGAATGAAGGGATAGTTGTGCCATCCCCATCCAAACGTGCTATTTCCGATAGCGGCTGAAGACAAAATCGTTTGCCTGTTGCGATGCGTGGCAGTTGAAACACGCTGCTTTGGGATCTGTGACCACTCGCTGGCGGGTGTCGCCCTTAAAGCCCTCGAAACCCCATCCTCCAGTTTCTGCAAACCGCTTGCTGTCCTTGACCATCACTCCCACCACTTTGCGCTTCCCCTCTACAATTGCATTGTCCTGCTGCTGCGCCTCCAGCAAATCAAACACAATCACCGAACCATCCGGGAACGTGCGCGTCTTCCCATAGTACGCCTGCAATGCTTTGTCATTGGCGTAAATGTGATGGATACCACCAAAAGCCTCATAGAGCGGATGCCCTTTTTGAATAACCATCGACTTGATATGCACCCACTCCCGGTACCCTTCTGGATACGGAACGACCGCCTTCGATGGACGTAGAAGCGAGAGAGCGGAGATCCCACCAAAAACAAATGCGACAGCGATGACACCAGACCACAACCGCCTCATCGGCTGTCCCTTTCTATTGTTCAACAAACACTTAGGAATCCTAATCAATTTGCAAATATACAAAATGCAACGGATTTATGCAATACCCCTGCTGAAAACCCAACCTTCACACTCCCCTGGCAGAGCAGAATGTTTTTGCAAAGAACAACGTCTATAGCGTGCAGCAGAAGTGAAACAAAAAACACCTTAGAGAAATGCTGGACCCCCGAATTGAAATCATCCGTGGCGACATAACCAGGCTCCAGGTTGATGCGATCGTGAATGCAGCCAACCCAACCTTGCTGGGCGGCGGCGGTGTCGACGGTGCGATCCACCGGGCAGCCGGACCGGAGCTCCGGGAAGAATGCAAACTTCTGGGAGGATGTCGAACAGGGGAAGCAAAGATCACCCGCGGCTATCGACTTCCCGCACAGTGGGTCATTCACACCGTCGGTCCGGTGTGGCAGGGTGGCACACACAACGAGGACGAGCTCTTAGCCCAGTGCTACCGCAATAGCCTCCGCTTAGCAGTGGAACACAACATCCGCACCATCGCGTTCCCATCGATCAGTACCGGAGCGTACCGATTTCCTGTTGACCGGGCTGCTCGCATTGCGTTGCAAACGATTACAGAAACCCTTCAGGAATTACCGACCATTGAAAAAGTCTTTTGCGTCTGCTTCGATCAACGCACGTACGATGCATACCAGCGCGCCGCGCAGGAACTCGAAGCCGGTACTCACTGAATCGAACATTCAACCGTAAGATCAGCGCCAGCAGCGACCAGTTTCTCAACAGCCCGATCAAACAACTGAGGCAGCAACTCCAGTGGATAGACACCCGGTTCTTCAATGGAAACCAGCGGCTGCTGTTCCTCTACAGGATCCGGCAGCAGTGCCTCAACGACAGAGAGTGCAACGGTGCCAGTAACTTTCGTCATTGATAGATGGTGTTCATCGCCATAATCGACCAATCGAACTGTTGCAAACTCCCCTGCGCTATTTCGCGCCTCACACCACAACAGGGTCATATCGGCAGATTGTGGTGTCACGAACGGTTGCAGCCATTCAGCTAAGGTTGGAAGTTTCTCAGGCGTCAACAAATCGAGGTCAGCAAACGTTCGCATAATCTCCAGGTGGGGTCGATACCGGAGCGTTAACTCTTCCATCGTCGGAATATCGGGCAGGGTCTGGAGCAGTGTTCGAAGACCATCAGTATAAAACGCCGCCAGGACTCCGGCTTCCCTGCGGAATTGATCGACATATTCAATAACAGACAATGGATGCACCGCCACATTGCGCCCCTGGCGGCGCAATCGTGCCGGGCGTATATATTCTGCTAAGGCATCACGGATATGGAACGGCGCTTCATAGTACAACGGTGCATTTAAATGCTGCGGCAATCCGCCAACATAGCAGCGGAACTCTTCCACCGCCATCTGCTCTGCACTCCATCCTGCAAACAAATTGCTAAATCCCGGTGCAATACCAGCATCCGGGATGTACCAGGTTCCAGCCGTTTTGACAACCTCCAGCAACGAAAACGCATCTTCTGGCATAAAGGACACATCCACAACGGGCACTCCCTGCTGCAACACCGTTTTTGCAACCTCATAGCCCACATCACCCGGCACACAACTGATCGCCAATCGGGGAGCCGTTTGCGAAACAATCGGCACCAGATCTTCAGCAGTGTCAATGCGGTGAATCTGCACAACCGACGGCAGATCCTTCACTTCCTCCAGCGACTGAGCCGCCTGATCCACAACGATGAGGTTACACTGCGGCAAATGCTGGATCAGGAAACGCCCGATCTTCCCAGCACCAACAACCAGCACGGTCGGTCGCATCAAAGCTTCCCCACTTGTTAAACTTCCGAAACAAGCAGAAAGAGCGACGACGGAGGGAAGTGCCTTCCAGTGTCTCAGTGCGTGCTTCCAGCACCTTAGGAGTCCTGACGCCGGGAGTGCCGACTTTGGTTGGCAATTGCTGGGAGCGCCGGCTTCAGCCGGTATCGCCGCGAATGTGTAGGGGCGAAGCGGTGCTTCGCCCAGGGGGCGACCAGCCGGGTTGCCCCTACAGGTGCAAAAATTCCCTCTCTCTGGAGAGGGTTAGGGTGAGGGGAAAATTTGCACACGGAAGTGTGCACTCCCAGTAAGCCCCACTGGGAGCGCCGGCTTTCGCTGGCAATTGCTGGGAGCGCCGGCTTCAGCCGGTATCGCCGCGAATGTGTAGGGGCGAAGCGGTGCTTCGCCCGGTAGGCGACCAGCCGGGTCGCCCCTACCAGTGCAAAAATTCCCCCGCCCCGTATACACATCTGACGCTGCCGACGATCCTC
>JALWUI010000118.1 GCA_027082775.1 Candidatus Kapaibacterium sp. | reverse complement strand
CTCTAAGAGGACTGCCTGCGCAAGCAGGAGGAAGGTGGGGACGACGTCAAGTCATCATGGCCTTTATGCCCAGGGCTACACACGTGATACAATGGCCGCTACAGAGGGCAAAGCCGCAAGGCGGAGGCAATCCCTAAAAGCGGTCTCAGTTCGGATTGGAGTCTGCAACTCGACTCCATGAAGGCGGAATCGCTAGTAATCGCGGATCAGCAACGCCGCGGTGAATACGTTCCCGGGCTCTGTACACACCGCCCGTCAAGCCATGGGAGTCGGGGGTGCTCGAAGTCGCCGATGAGGCGCCCACAGCACACCCGGCGACTGGGGCTAAGTCGTAACAAGGTAGCCGTACGGGAACGTGCGGCTGGATCACCTCCTTTCTATGGACTATCCACTGCCTCTCCCCCTGCCCCGGACTGCATCCCATCTTATGGGCTCGTAGCTCAGTTGGTTAGAGCGCACGCCTGATAAGCGTGAGGTCGGTGGTTCAAATCCACCCGAGCCCACATCAATGGGGGCCCATAGCTCAGCTGGGAGAGCATCGGCTTTGCAAGCCGAGGGTCGGCGGTTCGAGTCCGCCTGGGTCCACTTCCCTATTTCAGCAATTTCCCCTTCGGCAAAGCGCTACCGCTCCATCCACCCTTTCTCCTCGTCTACTGCCTCCCCGGCAGCTTCTATCAGAGCGAATCCACCTCGATAATCACCCAACTGGCAAGCGTCATTCTCTACATCGGCGCAAAGCCGCAGCCAGCGCTGCACGAAACGCTGAAAAACGCTACGGAAAAAGCAGGCAAAGCCATCCAGGCGCTCCAGCAGGCGCACCTGCCAATGCGCAACCTCACCATCGACTTAGTGGAAGCCTCGTCCTCCCAGGTCGTCCTTGCTGTGGAATTTGCTACGTTCTATGATTTGAGTTAGCCGCAAAACTTTTTGTTTTCTTCTCGCCAAAGCCGTTCTATCTCTTTTCTCCATTTGCGAAGCCACTGCTGAACAACCGGAAACGGCGGATTATACCTCCTTTCCGGAATCTTCCAGGCATCCTCGTCCGGCTCCGCTTCATCGAAAAGATTTTCCAGGTAATATTTGTCGGTCATTAAGTGCCTGGTATCCCACTTATCAGCCATTTCCGTCGATGGGTGCTCTTTTCGTGTCCACGCCCACCAGAATTGTACCCCGTCGGTCACCATCGGTCGATCGGCAACGTCGAACATTATCCCGTACTCTACGTAAATCTCGTGATAAATCCCGCCTGGATACTTCACATCCTGCTCGACAATCTTCTGCCTCGGATAAAGATATTGCACCCGGCGAGTATCTGACTGATTTTCCTCTGCTTCTTCACGCTGAGGATACAAAATCAATGGCGTAGTGTCCAGCGATGAAAACGGAATCGTTCGCCCGGTTTTCGGATACCAGATCCGCTGTTGATCCCCATCGACAACCATCCACGCGTGGAAAAAGTAGCCATAAGGATACTTATATAACCGCGAATGTATAATCCACCCATTAAACCCCAATCCTTTCCAGGCTCTAACTTCTGTCCAGAAATTCATTTCAAACTCTTCACCGCAATATTGCATCACCCAAAACGGCGTTCCCAGTGCCTTCCAATCACGCTGCACCCACCGAATCTGCTGCCAGAATGCCTCCAGCCGCTTTTGCGGCTCTTGCGGAACCACCACCTGCTTCGGTATCCGTTGCTGCTTCTTCCTCGATCGCCGACTCATTGCACCTCCACTTTTGCTATTCCAACCGCCCAATATATTGAATCTGGTTCTGCCATACCCAATATAAATCCACCACCATCACTGTCCCCTCTTCCTTCCCCACCCGCACCTGCTCTCCTTTGCTGTGCTCCCGCTTCTTCCGAGAACTTAGCTGTAGCATATGCTGTCACACTTGTGAGACAGGGTGCTTTAAACGATCCTTTTGTAAAATCATTTTCTCTCACTAAAATTCGCTTCCATATACTCACCTGGTGGTGTTGGACTCAATGCTTTTCCTGCGCATTTTCCGCGCAACACACTCTTCAACGTGCTGCTATGATGGCATTAGCAGATTTTTTTTGCAATACGAGCCAGGGTGTAGTATGCGCGCTGCAACGATCACGCATAGCGTGAGCAGACTCTTTCCTGCAATACAGCATTTGCGGACGATTGGCGTTACACGAAGCCACTCACTGAAAAAGAAACTTCCCGTATATTTGTACGACCGTTCGTTTCAACAACAAGAAAGTTAATCCGATGAATTTGAGCAAACTCTTTCCGTGGTTCGCCCTTATCAATTGCATTCTCTGCACCTCTACCATCAGCGCCCAGCAACTTATCTGGATCGGCACTCTTGGCGGAGTCCGGAGTGAAATCCGGGATGTTTCCGCCGATGGACGATACGTTGTTGGACGTTCGCAGGCGGATGATGGTAAGTATTACCCGTTTCGATGGGATATGGAGACCAAAACGTTTGAGAACCTTGGTAGTTTTGGTGGTCGAGTTTCGATCGCATTGGGCATTTCCGCCGATGGTCGATTCGTTGTTGGCTATTCTCAAGACGCCAGTGACAGAGAACACGCATTCTTATGGGACGCCGAAACCGGAACATTCCACAATATCAGCCCACGCCCGGAATACGAAACCGTAGCCAATGGCATTTCCGCCGATGGTCGATACATCGTTGGCAATTTCACATACACAACACCCGATCAGTACAATCGCGCTTTCATTATTGATCGCCTCAACGACACCGTGTACTACCTGGGCACGCTGGGCGGAGCTTTCAGCGGTGCATCGAATATCTCGCCCAACGGTCAATTTGTCGTCGGCACTTCCGAAGCCTCAGACGCTCTCTCTCACGCCTTTGTCTGGATCGCTGAAACGAATGAGATGCTGGATCTTGGGATGGAAGGCGAACATAGTGAAGCACAAGCCGTTTCTAACAACGGACTTGTGGTCGGACATCTCCCTTTCAAGTATCGATCCTTCGTATGGTCGTCACAGACTGGAACACGGTTTGAACTGGCAAAGTATACCAACGCGTTCAATATATCAGCAGATGGACGCTATCTCCTCGGAAATGCTACCTCTCCGAGTCGTTTTGCAGCATTGTGGGATCTCGCTGAGGACACGATTTACAATCTCAACCAGCGGTATGCTGATCTTCTTACCTCCTCGTCAGAACTATTCTGGGCTGCCAGCATTTCCGCGGATAACCGCTACATTGTTGGCTGGGGACGCAACGGAGAAACGGGTCACGTCGAAGGATTCATTCTGGATACCCAGGAGCCAACAGGTGTTGGTGAACAAATGCCGTTCAATTTCGTTTCCCTCTCCCCCAATCCATTGCGGCATAACACCCACATCCGCTTTTCACTGCGGCGATCCGCAAAAGTAAACATCCGCATCATTGACATCTTCGGAAACCCTGTCTATACGTTTCCAACGAAACATCTGCCCGGTGGAATGCATACCATTACCTGGGATGGAGTAGATGACCACTTGCATCCTCTTCCCAATGGCACCTATGTTTGCGTCATATCTGCCAACGAATACCGTTCCTGGAGGTTGCTGCATATCCTCCGGTAAACCCGAATGATACGGTATGTGCCGAGCTACAGGAATAGAAGTCCGGTGCTACCTATTGGAATCGTCAAACGCTATAGATCGAACAAATAAACATATGCGAGATTACTCCACTACTGCTCTCCGTTACGGCCTCCGATACCGCTGACGTACACAAAATAGCATAGGACAGCATTTTTCTAAAGCGCTCTGCTCTCGGTGCAGAATCCCTCCCATCTCCCATCCGCCACCTGCCACGTGCCAACTCGGTAATGATCCGCAATATCAGCTCAATAGTGCGCGCCATCCTTCGTTTCGTCTGTTAGTCGCATAACCGGAGCAGAAAATGGAATGGTTCTATGATCTGGTGTTCTACGCTTTTGCAGCTCTCCACATCGTCGCAGCAATTGCTGTTGCTTTTGTTTTGCCTTTTGTTGCCCTTTACTATCTGTTCTATAACCCTGACAAAGATGCCGGCATCTGGATTCTGACCGATGCCACTACCGCGCAAAGACTCGAAGGGTCCACAACCACACCAGCTCGGCAAAGTCGGTGCGATTGTACAAAGTCTGCAAAAGGCTAAAATCACCGCCCGAACACTGCATTGCAAATAGTGCCAGCTCTTCGGAAGGTGGAACCATCGGTATAATTTCATCGCTTTCCTCATCGCTCCGTTGCGACTCTATCCGCCACCAGTCAGGTAGTCCATCTTACGGGGAAGAAGATCAAGAAAGAGCCTCCGCTACCCTCTATCCATCCGCCACCAGCATGGATAATCCATCACCTGGGCGATTCGCCGGTCTTGCTGCTCCCAGCGCCGATAAAAAAATCCCGCACCCGCTCAATTTCTTCCAGCGGCTGCTGCTGCCAGAAGTCGTTGCCCTCTCCCACTGCAAAAAAATATTTCCACGCCTGCTGCGTCTCGATCTGAAGTCGCAGTATAAACTCGACTGTTCGTGCCATAGATTGGATTGATTTTTGGCTCGATATTTTTGTTCAAGTCTTCTCAGTGCTAATGATAATTGGCGCTTTACTTGCACCTATTGTCTGGACTATATGGATTATTGAGACCACGATTGAAAACTACAGAATTCACATTCAGGAATTCAAAGAATCTTTGCGCAAAGACCGCAAAAACAAAAAATCACAAAGATCAAAATTCAAAAACTCCAGCACCTGCGACGCTGGTAGCTCTTCCCACAAGGAATAAAACGTCCGGAAATCGCCCTTCTGAAATGATCCCTTATCTGCTCTCCC
>JALWUI010000117.1 GCA_027082775.1 Candidatus Kapaibacterium sp. | reverse complement strand
TGGTTTCCACCCGCTGTGCTGCCTGGAATACCGGATGGGAAAGCGCTACCAGATTATCCAGCGTCAAACTCTCGTGATGTTGTTGCGCAATGTCGGCGGGAATATAGGCGCCGATCGGCGTGTTTTTCGACAAAAAGATCACCACCGACACTTCGGCATCCCTGACTGCTTCTTCATACGACTGGCGTAACGCTTTCAGAGAGTCCGTTGTTGGCAGCACATTCCCCGCTAAAATGAGAATACTTCGTCCCGGATCAATCGTACGATCCATCGGCACCTGATGGCGGGCAGCAAAAGCAGCACGTTGAAGTGATCGTCCATCAAAGATGAGTTTGGCTTTCGGAAAATGGCGCATCAGCTTTTCGTAGTGACACAATGCGCCAGTCCGTAGTTCCCACAGCGGATGCATAATGGAAAAAGGGTAGAAATTGACAGAAAACCCCAGCTCTCCGACGATCAGAATTTCTGGATCAAACATCATCACTTTCTCCTTGATGTCGCTCCAGGGCTGCTTTGACAAAGCTAATAAACAGCGGATGTCCCGTCACCGCCCGCGACTTAAACTCCGGATGGAACTGCGTCCCCAGGAACCACGGATGGCCGGGTAACTCAATAATTTCCACCAGCCGCTCATCCGGCGACAGTCCGCTGAAGACCATACCGTGCTGCTGGAGAATCTCCCGATACTGATTGTTCACTTCGTACCGATGGCGATGCCGTTCCTGCACGACTTTCTTACGGTATGCTCGATACGCCAGGGTTCCCTCTTTCAAAATGCAGGGATAGCTTCCCAGCCGCATCGTGCCGCCTTTCATTGTAACGTCCCGTTGATCCGGCATCAGATCGATCACTTTATGCTTTGCCCGTCGATCGAACTCGGCGGAATGAGCACCCGTAAGACCGCACACATTTCGGGCAAACTCGATCACGGCACACTGCATCCCCAGACAGATGCCGAAAAAGGGGATGCGATGTTCGCGTAAAAACTGCACTGCCCGAATTTTGCCTTCAATACCCCGCACCCCAAAGCCGGGAGCTACAATCGCGCCATCGACCGCTCCCAAAAGATCCTCAAGTTTCGACTGCTCCACCGCTTCAGCATCCACATATTCAACATTTACGCGGGTATTATGAACCGCCCCGGCGTGGATGAGCGCTTCGTGAATACTTTTATACGCATCCGGCACTTTCACATACTTTCCTACCAATGCAATGCGGACCTCCCGGACAGGCTGCTTAATGCGGCGCACAAAGCGCGACCATCGCCGCAATGACGGTCTGGCGCTTTTCAGCCGCAGCTTACGGGCAACGATCGTATCCAGATTCTGCCGCAGGTATTGCAACGGCACTTCGTAGATGGTTTCCAGATCGAGCGCTTCAATGACTGCTTCCGGCTCAACATTGCAGAACAGCGCAATCTTGTTCCGAATCTCTTTCCCCAACCGGTATTCGGTACGGCAGACCAGGATTTCCGGCTGAATTCCCGACTGCATCAGCATCTTGACCGAATGCTGCGTCGGCTTGGTCTTGAGCTCCTTGACCGCTTTCACATACGGCACATAGGTCAGGTGGATATGGAGCGCCTGCGTTCGTCCCCGTTCCAGCACCAACTGCCGGGAAGCTTCCAGAAAGGGCAATGACTCGATGTCACCAACCGTTCCACCAATTTCCACGATAACAATGTCATAATCCCGGTCAAAGACGGTCATTCGCCGCTTGATCTCATTGGTAATGTGCGGCACCACCTGCACGGTCTTTCCCAGGTACTGCCCCTTCCGCTCTTTGGTGATCACGGTGTGGTAAATTTGCCCGGTCGTCGCATTATTCATCCGGGTCATCTGCACCCCCAGGAATCGCTCGTAATGCCCCAGATCCAGGTCGGTTTCCGCCCCATCTTCCGTCACGTACACCTCTCCGTGCTGTAATGGATTCATTGTCCCCGGATCCACGTTGATGTAGGGATCCATTTTGATGATCGTAACGGTGTAGCCTCGCTGCTGGAGCAGTAAACCCAGCGATGCTGACGTAATCCCTTTGCCTAAGGAAGACAACACGCCACCCGTAATGAAAATGTACTTTGCCCGCTTGCCCCGTGCCAAAGAAGTCCCCACAGCATTGTTGCACAACTTCAAACTGCAAATTTAGGGATAAAAGGCTAACCGCAGGGACATTCTCTCTGGCTGCTCCTTCTGCGCTTTCTGGAAGCAGCAACGGGGCTGTACTGGTATCTGCTGGCTGATAACATCTAATCCACGGATTTTCCGTAATTTCGCTTTTTGACGAAATTTGTACGAACAATCTGTGCGCCAAATGCCAACGATCTACATTGACGGGAAGCCCATCGAAGCGCGCGAGGGGCAGAGCATCCTGGAAGCTGCCTTAGAACACGGCATCGAGATTCCCCATTTTTGCTGGCATCCAGCAATGTCGGCGCCGGCAAACTGCCGCATTTGCCTGGTTAAAGTGGGAATGCCGCGGCGCAAGCCCGATGGTTCCTTTGAAACAGATGAGAATGGCAACCCTGTCATCCAGTATATGCCCAAACTCCAGCCATCGTGTCGGTACCCGGTCAGCGAAGGACTGCACGTGCTGTTCCAGGTACCAGAGGTCATCGAATCCCAGCACGCGGTGATGGAATTTCTCCTGATTAACCATCCACTGGATTGTCCCATTTGTGATGAAGCGGGAGAATGCAAGTTGCAGGAGTACGCGTATTTCTACTCCCGTGGAAAAAGTCGATTTGTGGAAGAAAAGAATCACAAGCCGAAGCACGTGATCTGGGGACCGAATGTGATTTTTGATGCAGAACGATGCATTTCCTGCTCCCGGTGCATTCGATACGCGGATGAAATTCTCCACGATCCGGTCATCGATTTTGTCAACCGGGGCGATCACGTGACCATTGAACTCTTTCCGGGGACCCAGTTTGATAATCCCTACTCAATGAACGTCATCGAGCTGTGCCCGGTTGGCGCACTGACCAGCCGCGACTTCCGCTTCAAAGCCCGGGTGTGGGAAATGAGCTTTACGCCTTCAGTTTGTCCCGGTTGCGCCCGCGGGTGCAATATGTACGTTGGCGTGCTGCATAATCAGATCCTCCGCCTCCAACCTCGAACCAATATGTACGTGAACCAGTACTGGATGTGCGATGCAGGGCGGTTGACGCAGTATCCGTTTGTTAACGAAAACCGCATCGATAAACCGCTGGTGTGTACCGAAAATGGAACGCTGACCGAAGTTTCGTGGGAAGAAGCACTGGATACTTTCTGGAACAAACTCCAGAGTGTCGATGCGAAGGAAATCGGCATTGTTGTTTCCGGTATGCTGACCAATGAAGATGCTTTTGCCCTGCGCCGGTTTATCCGGGAGCATATTCCCGCCGCTACTGTGATGCTGATGACCGTTGAGGATCCGGAGTTCGAGGATGACTTCCTGCGCGTCCGGGATCGGCGTCCGAACACCCGTGGAGTGCAGACCATACTGGGCGACGTTCTGGCTTCCCTCTCGGTTGAAGAATTCCGGGCAAAAGTGGAATCGAAGCAACTGAAGCTGGTGTGGGTTATCGGTGAAGATCTGGAGCAGGTGTGGGGCGAAGAAGGACGCAAAATCGCCGACGGTGCCGACACACTGATCGTTGCCGCTTCGAATGCGTCGCCGACTACCCAGGTCGCTGATCTGGTGCTCTCGCTGGCAACATACGCTGAAATGGAGGGAACGTTCACAAATATCGATGGACGCGTTCAACACTTCATCCCGGCACTGACGACCGCAGAACGGCCGTACCGGTGGGGAATGAAAGTAAGTCGATGGGATAAGATGGGAGCGTGGAACGACCGCTGGAGTCACGGTCCCCGGCGACACTGCCGACCCCTATGGCAGATGCTTGCTGCGACTGCCAGCATCGCCGGGCATTCGTGGAACTACCGGAAAGCAGCCGATGTCTTCGCTGATCTGGCGCAAACGGTCGAAGGATTTGCCAGAATGACCTATGCCTTGCTGGATGAGCGGCACGGCATTCCGCTGGGGAAAGTTGATGAACCAGAACCGCCGGTCTTTCACTATGATTCTCATCGCCTCAAACCAGAGTCGGAAGAATACCGATACGTGCAGGTGTACGACAAAGCGGAACAATGGTGGTAAAGTGCAATGGAACTGCTGGTTGATTTCCTGATCGGTTTCCTGAAAGCTCTGATCGTTCTTTTTCTGGTTATCCTGCCGGGCGCTTCTGGCGCTGTGTATTTTGAACGCCGAATTGCCGCCTGGATCCAGATGCGGATTGGTCCCAACCGTGTCGGACCATACGGATTGCTCCAGCCAATTGCTGACGTGATCAAGCTGATCTTCAAAGAAGACATTATCCCGGCAGCAGCAGACAAACGTTTTCATTTCTTAGCGCCGCTGATCTCGATCACCATCACGGTTGCCGTGTTTGCAGTCATTCCTTTCGGGCACTACGTTGTCATTAACGGCGAACCGGTATATCTGGGCGTCGCGCCCAACGTCCACGTTGGCATCCTCTATGTGCTGGCAATGACTTCGATGGGTGTCTACGGGTTGACCTTAGCAGGATGGGCATCGAACAATAAATATTCTCTTCTCGGAGGGCTGCGCTCCTCAGCGCAGATGATCTCCTACGAACTGGCGATGGGACTTTCGATCGTTGCCCTGCTGATGGTCACCGGAACACCGAACCTGATGGAAATTGTGGAGCAGCAGACAGGCTGGCGGTGGAATGTGCTCTACCAGCCGCTGGGTTTCCTGATTTTCCTGGTCGCTTCCTTCGCAGAAACAAACCGGACGCCATTTGATCTGCCAGAAGCAGAGCCGGAACTGGTCGGCGGTTACCATACTGAATACAC
This sequence comes from Candidatus Kapaibacterium sp., assembly GCA_027082775.1. Classification (GTDB taxonomy): domain Bacteria; phylum Bacteroidota; class Ignavibacteria; order Kapaibacteriales; family WFXC01; genus WFXC01. The sequence continues at coordinate 12,927 of JALWUI010000117.1, read as the reverse complement.
CGGGATGAAATTCGGAATGTTCTTCCTGGCAGAATACGGCAATGTCATCGCTGCATCAGCAATGATGACCACGCTGTTCTTCGGCGGCTGGCAGGTGCCGTTTCTTCCAGAACTGCTGGGATTACAGGAAGGATCGGTTGCGCTGGCACTCCTGCAGGTTGCCAGCTTCACCATAAAAGTTGCCATTTTCGTCTTCTTTTTCATCTGGGTGCGGTGGACCGTCCCTCGCTTTCGCTATGATCAATTGATGCGGCTGGGATGGAAAGTGCTCTTTCCACTGTCGCTGGCAAATGTTCTGATCACCGGACTGGTTATGTTGATCAACTAAGAGCTGAAAGCAGCAATGAACGTGAATCAACCATCGGAACGGCAAAAAATGACATTCTGGGAGAAGCTGTATCTCCCGGAAATCGCCAGGGGACTGGGCATCACCTTCAAAATGCTCATTGGTCCGAAGATGACCATCCAGTATCCGGAGGAAAAGTATCATCCCGGCGGCTACTATCGAGGACGGCCCGTCCTGGTGCTCGACGAGGATGGAGAGCGATGCGTCGCCTGCGGGTTGTGCTCCCGCGTGTGTCCACCGCTGGCGATTGAAGTGCGGGCGGGCGAAACGGATCGGGAAAAAGAACGGTATCCGGTGAAGTTCGAAATCAATATGCTCCGGTGCATCTTCTGCGGCTTGTGCGAAGAAGTGTGCCCCGAAGAAGCGATCGTGATGAGCAAAGATCTGGAAATGGTTTTTGAAAATCGGGAAAGTGCGATTCTGGGCAAAGAAAAGCTGCTGGTTCCCGTTGCCCAGCTTCAGGATCGGCTGGAATACCTTCGAATGCACCAATACTACGAACCTCCTGCAAGAGCACAGGACGCATAACCGCTTCCCGGTCAATGCACGTTGAAACGGTCGACCATCCCCTGATTCTCCTGCACGGTGGAGCCGGGACGATCCGCGAGGATACCTCACGGGCACGACAGCGGAACGAAGAGCGAGAAACGGTGCTGGGGTCGATTCTCCGTGACGCAGCTACCCGGTACCAGCAGGGCGATTCCGCACTGGACCTTGTTGAATTCTGCGTTCGGGCGATGGAAGACACACCGCTGTTCAATGCTGGCATTGGTTCGGTGCTGACAGAGCAGGGATGGGTGGAAATGGATGCCTCGATTATGGACGGAGCAACGCAGAAAGCAGGAGCGGTTGCACTGCTGCGCCGGCTTCGTCACCCCATCAGCGCCGCCCGGTTTCTGATGGATCATTCTCCTTACGTCTTTCTTGCCGGACCAGACGCTGAGCAATGGTTGATCGATCAGGGGCTGGAAACGATCGACCCGGCGCGTCTCGTTACAGCGGAACGAAAGCGGCAGTGGGAAAAAGCTACCGGTCGACAACTGGACCACTCGGCTGAATCCGGTACGGAGCCAACGCAAACCGTTGGGGCTGTGGCAATCGACCGGGCAGGAAATCTGGCAGCAGCAACTTCGACTGGAGGAATGATGCGAAAAGCAGCAGGACGGATCGGAGACTCTGCGCTCATCGGCGCCGGAACATTCGCTGACAACCGCAGTTGCGCCGTTTCTACAACAGGGGAAGGCGAATTCTTTATCCGCGGCACCATTGCTGCTGCGGTTCACTGGTCCGTCACCCTGCAACACCAATCACTCCAGGATGCCGTCGTGCACGCGCTGGAACACCTCCAGTCCCTTGGCGGCAATGGCGGCTTGATTGCTTTGACCCCATCAACAGGGGTTTTCGCATTCACAACCGCTGGTATGTACCGCGCATATCTGACCGCAGACCAACGAATTTTTGTCGGTAGCCTCCAGCAATTGCGGGAATTTTCCATATAACACTAAGTTCCTTTGGCGAGAGAGTTGAGGACGAGCACGACCAGCTTAGGGATCATCTTTCTGGAGATCTATTCCCTACACCATCATTTTCGCTGATAGGATAACCTGTTGGAGTTGTTCAGTGTAAGCCAGAGGTTCTATTTATCGCTGCTAACGGACGTTGGCATTCCCTGTTCAGTCGGTTCCCACTGGGGAGCGCACACTTCAGCGTGCAGAAACATGCCGGCTAAAGCCGGCGCTCCCAGCGGCTCTATCCCCTTGCCACATCCCATCCGTAGGGGCGACCGGCCGGTCGCCCCTACACATTTGCAACGATGCCGGCTAAAGCCGGCCTCTCAGTCGGAACACACCCTTTAGCGTGCAGAAACATGCCGACCAAAGTCGGCACTCCCGGCAAAGCGCTTCCCTCTACTGGGAACGCACGCTTCAGCGTATATTATGTGCTCCCGGCACAACATTCCCACGTTGATCTTAGCAAACCTCATCATCGTTGTGGTGCTTTATACCTTCCCCATCGGATACAGCACCGGACGACTGGGGGCAGCATCCAGCGCAAAGGCGGGAACCTGAAGTTCCAGCATATAAATGCCATCGGCAATTGCGTTCGGCACATACACCATCTCGGTGATCGTAGCATTGCGACGCGGTTGTTCCGGATAATGCCAGAATGCCCGGTGCGCCAGCAACTTTCCTCCGTCATCCTCCCGATCCATTGAGGGTAGGTCGATCAGGAGATGTTGAATACCGAAGTCCCGGAAAAAAGCAGCGGTCTCCGGTAGTACATACGGTGGGTTGGTCCCCGAATACTGCCGGGTCAGCTTCTCATCTCCGTTGGGCAGGGTACGAACGATCACCGCTTCGATACCTTCCTCCAGCGGTGGAAGATCGTCGACCGCAATGACCTGATCACCATTAGGCAACCGCCGGGGCTGCACACTGATCAGTTGAGCGATAAACAAAAAACAGGTAAGAGCCTCCGCAATGGTCAAAGGCTCTGCAGTGATGTGTCCCAGACACTCAGTGTGCGTGCCATTGCCGTGTGGATTGAACGTTACATCCTGGCAATTGCAGGATCCACCCTGAGCAACACTGCCAACAAACGAACCAATTCGTACCGGTTGAAATTCCGGCTGGCGGAGAAAAAAGGCATTGGGCACCGCCCCGTCTGCTCGCAACGGGATCGCAATTGACAACGGTTGTGCTCGCTGCACCCGCCATTGCTGTCCCCGCCACTGAACCCATACCTCCATCGCTTCCGGCACATTATGAATCTGACACCTCAGCGGTCATTCGCCGCTGAAGACGCTGGCGAATACGATCCAGATTGATGTCAGGAATTGCCGAGATGAGCCGGCGGGTATACGCTTCTTTCGGATTCCGGTAGATTTCATCCGCATCGCCCAGCTCAACGATTTTTCCCGCATTCATCACCGCAATTCGGTCACTGATAAATTTGACCACGCTCAGATCGTGCGAAATAAAGATGTACGTGAGATTGAACTCCTCCCGAAGCTGCACCAGCAAATTCAGCACCTGCGCCTGAACGGACACATCCAGCGCAGAGACGGATTCATCGCAAATGATGAACTTTGGACGTAACAACAATGCACGGGCAATACAGATTCGTTGCCGCTGTCCACCGGAGAATTCGTGAGGATAATGGTAAAAATGGCGTTTTTCCAAGCCTACTTTCTCCAGCAGCTCAAACACGTATTCCTGCCGCTCTTTTTCGGAATCAAAAATCTGATGCACTTCCAGCACTTCCATCAGGGCGCTGCCAACGGACAGGCGGGGATTCAGCGAACTGTAAGGATCCTGAAAGATGATCTGCATATCCCGCCGCAACTTCCGAAGCTCTGCTGTATCCAGTGCCCGTACATTTTTGCCATCGAAGATCACCTCGCCGTCTGTGGGTTCGATCAGGCGCAAAATTGCCCGTCCTGTGGTCGTCTTTCCACACCCCGATTCCCCTACCAGACCCAGGGTTTCACCGGGTTTCACATCGAACGTAATGCCATCCACTGCTTTGACATATCCTCGGATGCGACTAAACACGCCGGTGCGGATCGGGAAATACACCTTGAGATTGTTCACCTGCAAGATCGGCTCTCGCTCTGCCAGCATCTGCCGCCGCTGTACGATTTCCTCCGGCGTCATTTCAACCTGTCGCAGTGCCTCTTCCACTGTGATATGCTGCTTTTCCACAATCTGACCATCCGGGGTCTCCTCCATAAAATTCCAGATGGTCGGCAAAATGCGCAGCCGGCGATCCAGTCGGGGACGGCAAGCGATCAGCCCTTTGGAGTACGGATGCTGCGGGTTCTCAAAAATTTGTAAGACCGAGCCCTGCTCCACAATTTTGCCCTTGTACATCACGATGACATCATCGGCAATGTCAGCAACCACGCCCAGATCGTGCGTGATAAAGATGACACTCATCTGGTGCTTCTCCTGCAACTCCCGCATCAACTCCAGAATGGTTGCCTGCACCGTTACATCCAGGGCAGTGGTTGGCTCGTCGGCGATCAGAATATCCGGATTGCAGCTCATCGCCATTGCAATCATTACCCGCTGCTTCTGCCCACCAGAGAGTTGATGCGGATACTGGCGGGCGATCACTTCTGGCCTCGGCAACTGCACCTCTTCCAGCAACTTGATCGTTCGCTCATACGCTTCTTCTTTGCTCACTTTCTGATGGAGCAAAATCGCTTCCATAATCTGGTCACCACACCGGAAGACCGGATTGAGCGAGGTCATCGGCTCCTGAAAAATCATCGCGATCCGATTACCCCGATAGCGCCGCATTTCCTCTTCGGAAAGCGACAGCAAATTGACGGCTGTCCCATCACGGTGATGAAAAATAATTTCTCCATCGGTAATTTCACCCGGCGGCGACGGGATCAGCCGCATAATGGAAAGAGCGGTAACGGACTTACCAGATCCAGATTCTCCCACAATTCCAACGGTCCGCCCCCGTGGTACGGTGAAACTGATATGATCCACGGCTCGAACAACTCGTCCGCCACTTCGGAACTCGGTTGCCAGGTTCCTGACCGTTAATACTGGCTCCATTCTGCTCTTCGCTTTTTATACCGCTTGCTCAACTCTGCAAAGTTACAAAATGTTTCGGGTTTACCAACCGGTTATTCCCACTCGATCGTTGCCGGCGGTTTGCTGGACACATCGTACACCACCCGGTTGATCCCCTCCACCTCGTTGATAATCCGATTCGCAATGTTTGCCAGGATATCGTGCGGGAATGGATACCAATCAGCGGTCATCCCGTCCACACTCCGAACTGCCCGAAGGGCACACACATACTGATAGGTCCGCTCATCCCCCATCACGCCAACGGAACGGACGGGCAATAAAACCGCAAAAGCCTGCCAGATTTCGGGATAGAGCCCGTGTTTCCACAACTCTTCGGTAAAAATTGCATCGGCTTCTCGCAAAATGTGCAGTCGTTCCGGTGTCACTGCTCCGGGAATTCGGATCGCCAGTCCCGGTCCGGGGAAGGGATGGCGGTACAAAAACTCCTCCGGCACGCCCAGTTGTTTTCCTACCGCCCGAACTTCATCTTTGAACAATTCCCGGAATGGTTCTAACAATTGGAGCGCCATTTTCTCCGGCAATCCACCAACATTGTGATGGGTTTTGATGACCGCCGATGGTCCTTTAAACGACACCGATTCGATGACATCGGGATACAATGTTCCCTGCGCCAGCCATCGCGCCTGGGGAATGGACTGCGCATACTCTTCGAAAACCTCGATGAAGGTGTGCCCGATAATTTTCCGCTTCTGCTCCGGATCCGTCACTCCTTCCAGCCGCTCCAGAAAAATCGCTGAAGCATCGATGAAATCCAGTGGAATGTGAAAATGCTGGCGAAACAGCTCAACAATTTGCTGACTCTCATTTTTCCGCATCAATCCAGTATCAATATGGACGCAATGGAGTTGTTGACCAATGGCGCGATGGATCAGCACCGCTGCCACGGTCGAATCGACCCCACCACTGACGGCGCAAATAACGTGATCCTCCCCTACCTTCTGGCGAATAGCCGCAACCGACTCTTCCACAAAGGACTGTGGGGACCAATCTCCCCGGCACTGGCAGATGCGGAACAAAAAATTCCGCAGCATTTCCTTTCCGTACGCGGTATGGTGCACTTCCGGATGGAATTGCACTCCCCAGATCTGCTTCGGTCGATTTCGGATCGCAGCAATCGGCGCATTAGCAGTCCGGGCAATGATCTCAAATCCTTCCGGCAGTTGTTGCAGAGCGTCGGCGTGGCTCATCCATACGGCAGTTGGAGAGGGAATAGACCAGAACAGATCGGAATGATCGAGAATTTCCAACTCTGCTCTGCCATACTCCCGGCGAGCAGCTCGATCGACCACACCACCGAACAAATGCGCAATCAACTGCAAGCCATAGCAAATGCCCAGAACCGGCACCCCCAGAGTGAAAATCCGCTGGTCGGGCAGCGGTGCATCGGGAGCATAGACACTGCGCGGACCACCGGACAAAATCACGCCTCTGGGCTCAAGTGCCTGCAACGCTTCAAATGAAAGATGAAACGGATAAATCTCCGCATAGACGCCGCATTCCCGCACTTTCCGTGCAATTAACTGGGTATACTGCGATCCGAAGTCCAGAATGACAATCCGTTCGTGTTTCATTCCCCGCTCCACGATTGTCGCAAAAGGGACGTGTAAACGGACGAAGGACCGTGTTCGTTCACCCCTGATCCTCCTTCGTGTTTCCTTGCGTGACTCTGCCAGCTTTCACCGAAAGCACGAACGGGAAAATTTCCCACCACTCCTTCCGTCACTGAAGAGTGTGGGAAAGTAAGAGTCAAGCCCAATTGATACTCCAGCAACCGATGGTACGGTGGAAAATCCTCATAGCAGAAGATGATCCCGTCAGTTTTAAATTGCTGAAGTGGCTATTGCAAAAACTCCTTTCCGATGACCAGTACGAACTTCTCTGGGCACAGGATGGCGCTGAATTGATTGAACAGACGGTCGCAACCCATCCAGACGTGATCATCACCGACATCCGAATGCCCAAGGTGGACGGATTAACCGCTCTGGAGCGTATTGCCGAAAAACTTTCCCCGGACTGCGAACTTCCGAAGATTATCGTCACCAGCGCGATCGATCTTCCAGACCTCTCATCACTGGCAGCAACGTTCCAGGATTTCGAAGTCATTCCCAAACCTGTGGAAGTTGCCAGGCTCTCTGCTGCACTGCGGAAATTGCTTGCTATCGCAGAATGACCCCTCCCCCTTCGCCAGACCGTACTCTGAATGAGTAATGGACAACGCAAAGCGTCGACCGCATCTTACCGAAAGCGCCTTTACCGGGAGCGCCGACTTTCGTCGGCAACAAATGCACCCTAAAGGGTGCGCTCCCAGTAAATGCACACGGAAGCGTGCACTCCCGGCAGGAAGTATGTGTTCCTATGAGAGAGCACTGGCACTCCTGATAACTTGCTCAGGTTTTATCCTCTATCTCCGAGGAAGCCTGTTGCTGAAAACCGCCGGGCAAAGTCGGGATATTGCATCAGTTGCTTAAACATTTCCTGTCGGGCACGATGGAGACGCGAGCGCACCGTCCCGATGGGAATACCCAGCAACTCGCTTAGCTCCTCATACGAAAACTCTTCGATCTCTCGCAGAAGCAAAATCTCGCGATACTCCGCAGGCAATTTCATCAAGGCGGAAAAAATCTCATCGCTGAAAAGTTCTCGATAATGCGATTCGGTCCACTGTTGCACTGGCAACGATATGCCATTTTTGCTACGTTGACCGCTGCTGTGAAGCTCTTCCGAGAAACTTTCAGTGGGATGATCTGCTTTTCGCTTTACCCAGTTGAGAAAGGTGTTTTTGAGAATCTTAAACAACCACGCCCGCATATTCTGATCTCGATACCGCTCTGCGGACTGCGTCACTTTCAGATAGGTCTCTTGAACCAGGTCTCGTGCTGTATCCCGATCTCTGCTCAATGCCAGGGCGTAAGCATATAAATCCTGCATAAAGGTCAGTGCTGCCTGAAGCACCTCATCCCGCTGTGTTTTCCCGGATTCACCTTTGCGTTCCAACTGCATAGCCACCACTATTTGTTGCTGAAAACGGGTTACAACACCTGCATAAACCGCTCCCGTTGTTGAACAAACCCTCAAGAGGCAGTGTTTTCCAGCTTACGATGGATTCGTACCAGCGCCTGCCGGATTTTCTTACTGTGTTCCCGATCTCCTGCCTGCTCCGCAAGATCCAGCGCTACCAGTAAATCCTGTACCGCTTGTTCGATCTCGCCCTGCTCTTCCAGCAGCAATGCCCGGTGATAGTACGCAGGGAAAAAAGCCGCATCAGCTTGAATTGCTAAATCCCATTCATGCAAAGCACCAGTAAAGTCACCGATCGCAAATTTGCCCAGGCCACGCTGTAAATGCTGCATCGCCGACACCGGTTTTTGCGGCTTAAAAAGTTTCGCCTTGAGTTTTTCCCACCATTTCATAAAAACAGCACCTTTACTTCTGCAATTGGTTCAAGCTACGAATTTACGGAAAATTTAAAGACTAAACAACCAACTTGCTCGGTGCAAGAAGGCTTTGCGATCCGTCGTACTACCACAACATCACGATAGCAGCAGATTCCAGCACTTCCCGTTGTGCATTCAACGCAGATGCACGTAACCCCGCGGAAGATTTTTTATCTGAATCCCCCGGTCACCGGTGCAGCGATTGGGTCCAGCTCCTCATTAGTACCTATCCACTGCTTCCATCACAGGCTGGTAGAAGGTATGCAGAAACTTTCGGAACCGTGTGTCCTGATTCCTGTCTGAGTGGCTATATTGTCAACTGGCAGGGTGATGATTCTCCATCTTCTCTTCTGCCACAGGAATCCAGATCTTCACTGTGGCACCTCCACCGGGAGTATCGCCTAATTCCAGCCGTCCACGGTGGAAGTCCAATAACAGCAACGCGATGGCTAACCCCAGCCCCAGCCCCTGCTGTTCCCGCTCCCTGCGCCCGAATTGCACAAACGCCCCGATCTGCTCCCGCTGCTCCCCCAGCATCCCCTCTCCGTGGTCCCGAACAACCACTCCATAATATTCCGCATCTCTCATATCAGTGACTTCAACGGTCGTGCCGGATGGTGAGAATTTGAAGGCGTTGTCCAGTACTTCAAATAAAATCTTCTGCCAGTGTCGATAACCAATAGCAATGGGAACTGCGCAGGTTAAACTGAGCTGCAGATCGGATTCCCGATTATACTGTCGGGCAATCATCATCGCTGTATCACCAACCACCTCCTGCACCTGATAGGTGACCTCCTGGCGCATCTGCTGTTGTAGCGCCTCATCCTGCTCAACCGCTCGCAACTGGGCATAAGTTAGCAGGTTTTCCATCAAACGCTCCAGACGCTGTGAAGCCTGTAAAATCTCGGTTCCGATTTCCTGAATCTCATCGCACTGGAACACTGCTTCCTGTGTAGATGCCTGCGCCATCAGCTTTGCATAGCCCTTGATCCCGTTGATTGCTGTGCGAAATTCGTGGGGCAAAGCATAAAAGACAACATCCCGGATGTATTCCAGCTTTTCTTCCACCTGCTGCTGAAACAGTTGATGGCGCTCCAAAAGTCGGTTCACTGCCCTAACCAGCTCATAATTTTTGAACGGTTTGGTAATGTAATCATCGGCTCCCATTTCCATCCCACGGCGAACATCCTCCCGCTCCCCGTGGGCTGTCAGGAGAATCACCGGTACGGTTGCCATCGTCTTCGTCTGCCGAATTGCCCGCAGCAAATCCAGCCCTGACCGCCCCGGCATTGAAATGTCCGTGATAATGAGATCCGGACGTTCTGATAGCGCTTTCTGCAAACCTTCCTCACCATTCTGAGCTTCAATGACCTCGTATCCCTCCAGGCGGAGTAGCAAAGAGACATTCATTCGCACCACTGGCAAATCATCGACGATTAAAATTTTTGGCTTTGGTGTCTCCATTTAAGCATTGTTTTTCTCTCTGTCCAACCTCGGAGCTATCGGCATTGCAACTCGCACCGTCGTTCCACCATTAGGAGTATCCGAAAAGGCTAACACCCCGTGGTGAAATTCTACCAGCAACAGCGCAATAGCCAGCCCCAATCCCATTCCCTGTTGTTCATACTGCTGCCGTCCAAACTGAACATAGGGAGCAATCTGCTCGCGTTGCTCTGGCGTCATTCCCCGTCCTTGATCCTGCACGATAACCACATAGTCATTGTCCTCCACGGCATCGCGAATACGCAATCGGCTGCCGGGCGGGGAAAACTTCAACGCATTGTCGATCACTTCATAGAGAATCTTGTGCCAGTGATGATACTCAATCGCAACTGGAACGTCGTGATTTAACACCAGATCCAGATCTTCCTCCCGCTGGTATTGCACCGCCAGAGACAATGCCACATCGCCTACAACCTCCCGCGCCGGATCAGTTACTTTCTGCCGCATCTGATACAGCACTTCCTCATCCTCAGCAACCGATTGCAACTGGGCATAGATAATAAAGTTTTCGACCAATCGATTCAACCGGGATGCGGCTGTACGAATCGCTACTCCAATATCCCGAAGCTCCTCGTAAGACATCGGTTCACCATTGCCCAATCCCTGAATCAAAAGATCCGCATATCCCCGAATCCCGCTGACGGCGGTGCGAAATTCGTGGGGCAGGGCATAAAACATTACTTCCCGCAATTGCTGAAGCTTCGCCTCAATGCTCTTACGAACCAATTCCGCTCGCTTGAGCAATCGTTGCACCGCTCCCAGCAATTCCTCGCTTGTAAAAGGCTTTGGTAAATAATCGTCAGCTCCATACTCCATTCCCCGCCGTATCTCTTCCCGCTCCGTTTGTGCCGATAGCAGAATAAAGGGAACTGTCGACAATGATTCCGACTTCCGAATGCGTCCTAATACTTCTAACCCTGACAACTTTGGGAGGAGAATGTCACAAATAATCAGATCCGGTTGCTCTGCGAATGCTTTGTGCACCGCCTCTTCCCCATTAACTGCCTCGATCACCTCCCATCCCTCTAATTTCAGCAACGTCACAATGTGATGCCGAACCATCGGAGAATCTTCGGCAACCAAGATTCTCACATTTGCCTGAGACATACGCTTTCAGCCTGGCTCATACACCTTAACCACGAACAGCAAAGTTACAAAAAAGCACCGCAACAGTGACGTATAGCCTCACCCTTCCATTGCGCACTCCCTGCACCGCCATTGTTACTTTTTATCCCTGCGGTTCAAACCACTCTGTCCATACTCTCACAGGAACTGCACAATGCTGCTGCAATGCCAGCGCGCAGGAAGCGCTGGTGGTGTACAGCCACCGAACGGTTTTCGGTAATTCCAATTGCTGGATCGCAGCACGCGGTAATTCCGGAAAGCGGATGCCGCGATCACCCGCCATTCCACAACACTGCGTAATAATCACAGCAGGAGCATAGTGCTGAAGCTGCTGGTATATTTCGGAGAAATGAGGACTTTGAACAATCCCACACGCCAGGTGGACCGCTATATGTTCCAGCGCTCCTGATGGTGTACCGTGTCGTAGCAAATACCACTGTGCATCCTGAATCGGATACTTCGGCATCCATTTCTGCCAGTGCACTGCACAGGCACTGTGGTCGATCAGCATTTCAACGGCTTTCCCTTTGTCATTCCTGAATGCCCCATTTTGATACGGAAAGCGCCGCATCAACTGCTGAAGAGAAAATTCCCGCATCCACTGCGCAGCATCGGGCAAGCCGCGGGAATCAAACACCAGCCCACAACAGAATGGCGTCTGCGTCCAGATCCCTGCGTTCCGCTGCTGTGCCGCTATAATCCGGGCAATCTGAACTGGCAGCGGCGCTGGTGTGCCACTTACAAGACGCGAAGGACACGAGGGCAAAATCACCGTATCAAGCTCACCATCGGATAATGATGTCTGCAACTGCTGTCTGTGAACTGGCTGGATCACCGATAGCCATCGTCGCACTGCTGCCGGGAACAATGCCGCCGCCGGGGTTTTGGCTATTCCCTTTGCTGTTTTTATCCCCCATCGAACCACCGTCTCTGCCGCAGCAAAATGCTTTGCAATATGGATGGCAAGCCGTTGCTTCCATCCTGACTGCCGCTGTTGCCGCTGCTGCAATACGAAAGCACCAACATCTATGTCCAATGGACACAGCACAGAACAGAGATGATCCGTGGCACACGTCTGATCAACAGCATACCGGCGTGCCTTGCGCAATCGTTGCCGCTCCGTTTGCGGTAAGCACTGCCATTCTCTGGCAAGCTGAATGCGCTGGCGCGGCGTGAGCGTCAGACTGCGGCTTGGACAGATGGATTCACAGAAACCGCACTCGGTGCATCGATCAACTTCTGGCGACACTGCCGGAAACCGTTTGAGATTTTCACAATGGACCCTGGCGTTGGTACTCAGGACCACGTCGGGATTCAAAATGCCCGCAGGATCGAACAGGGTTTTGATCTCCCACATCAACTGCGTCAATTCTTCGCCCCATTCCAGGGCAACAAATGGTGCAATGTTCCGCCCTGTGCCGTGCTCTCCCTTCAACGCTCCACCAAATCGGTCAACGACCAATCGCACCAGATCCTGCATAAATCGATCGTACCGTCGAACAGCATCTGGCTGCTGGAGGTCAGGAGTGATGACAAAGTGCAAATTCCCGTCCTTTGCGTGTCCAAAGATGATAGCGTTATCATACCCGTGATCAGCAAACAATTGCTGCAATGCTGCCACTGCCGCTGCTAATCGGTCGATGGGAAACACCACATCCTCGATAATGAGTGTTGTGCCCGGCGGGCGCTGCCCACCAACAGCGGGATACAATCCCTTGCGTAAATTCCAGAGTTGTGCCCGCTGATGTTCATTCTCGCTGATCATCAGTTGCCATAGTCCAGGAAGGGATCGAAGGCGCCGCTCAATGGCGGCACCTTCCCGATCCCGCTCCGCCGCTGTTGTCCAGCCGAATTCGACCAACAGCGCTGCGGACCGCCGATCGGGAACAGCCTCCAGCCCAAACTGGTG
>JALWUI010000116.1 GCA_027082775.1 Candidatus Kapaibacterium sp. | reverse complement strand
GGCTCTGCGTATTTGCACCATTAATTAACAAGCGCAGAGCCAGAGTGAATGTCACAAACCATACTGGTCACCGGTGGTGCTGGATTTATCGGCAGTAATTTTATCCGGTATGTGTTGCAGCATGACCCTGACGTCCACATTGTCAACGTCGATGCGCTGACCTATGCGGGCAATCTTGCCAATCTGGAAGATGTTGCGGATTCGCCGCGGTACCACTTTGTTCACGGGAAAATACAGGATCAGGTGTTGATCGAGCGGGTGTGCCGCGATTACGGCGTTGAGGGGATCATCAATTTTGCTGCAGAATCGCACGTGGATCGTTCCATTCATTCTGCCGCACCGTTTCTGGAAACTAATGTTCTTGGGGTACTGCATTTGCTGGAAGTCGTTCGGAAGTTATCCATCCCGCGATTTGTCCACATTTCCACAGACGAAGTGTATGGCTCGATCGCCGAGGGAGCAGCGACGGAAGAGTCGCCATTGCGACCCAACTCGCCGTATGCAGCTTCTAAAGCGAGCGCTGACCTGCTCATTCGTTCGTACATCCGCACCTATGGGGTGCCGGCGATTATCACCAGGGCGTCAAACAATTACGGTCCGTATCAATTTCCAGAGAAGCTGATCCCGCTGATGATTACCAATGCGCTGGAAGACCAGCCTCTGCCGGTTTATGGAGATGGACAGAACATTCGGGATTGGCTCTTTGTCGAAGATCACTGTGCAGCGCTGTGGTTGATCTATCAGCGGGGGTCAGAAGGAGAGATTTACAACATTTGCAGCGGTGAGCATCGGCGCAATATTGAGGTTGTGGAAGCGATTGTGCGATTGCTGAATAAACCATCCTCGCTGATTCAATTTGTGCCCGACCGACCGGGGCACGATCGGCGGTATGCGATGGATGCTACGAAGCTCCGCCAGCAATTGGGCTGGCAACCTACCGTTTCCTTTGGCGAAGGATTAGCGCGGACGGTACAATGGTACCAGAGCCATCGGCAATGGTGGGAAGCGGTCAGGGATCAATCGTATCGCGAGTATTACCAGAAGCAGTATGGGGTACTAAGCGGGAAAGCAGAGGAATGACGGCGATGGAAGAATTGTTTCGACAGAAAATTGCAGATCGAACCCTTCAGGTTGCAGTGTATGGGCTGGGATATGTCGGTTTGCCGCTGGCACTGGAGTTTGCAAAGAAGGGTTATTTGGTGCTCGGCATTGATGTAAATGCAGACAAGGTGGCGAAACTCAATGCTGGCGAAAACTACATTCAGGATCTGGATGATGCGGAAGTGCAGAAAGTCGTACAGCAGGGATATCTTCGGGCAACCACCGAGTTGACTGCCAGCAAGGACGCTGACGCAATTTTTATCTGTGTGCCCACTCCTTTTACAGATCACAAGGATCCGGACATTTCCTATATTCTGCAGTCCGCCGAAGCGATTGCCCGCACCCTGCGACCGGGACAGGTGGTGATACTGAAGAGTACTACGTTTCCGGGGACGACCAATGACTACGTGTTGCCCATCCTGAATCGTTCGGGACTGGAAGTTGGAAAAGATTACTTTCTTGCATTTTCACCGGAGCGGATTGATCCGGGGAACAAGAAATGGACAACAGCCAATACGCCAGTGGTTGTTGGCGGTGTAACGCCACAGTGCACGGAGCTGGCGACCCTGGTTCAGGGTGTCATTGTCGACACGGTTGTTCCTGTCAGCTCACCGCGAGTTGCAGAGATGACGAAATTGCTGGAGAACATTTTCCGGAGCGTGAACATTGCACTGGTCAATGAACTGGCGCAATTGTGCGACCGGATGGGAGGCATCAATATCTGGGAAGTGGTGGAAGCCGCAGCCACTAAACCCTTTGGGTATATGCCGTTTTATCCGGGACCCGGCATTGGCGGACACTGCATCTTGATCGATCCCTACTACCTTTCGTGGGCAGCTCGCAAGTACGACTTTGTGACGAACTTCATCACACTGGCAGCCGAAGTCAATGAATCGATGCCGTTCTATGTGCGCGAATTGATCGAGCGAGAAATTGCCCGACAGCCGGTGTCCCTGGCAGAGGCTCAGATTCTCATTCTGGGCGTTGCGTTCAAACGGGATGTGGACGATCTCCGGCACTCGCCGGCTTTGAAGGTAATCGAGCTTTTGCAATCGGATCAGGTGCGAAACATCACTTACTATGACCCGTACATTCCTGAGATTCAGGTTGATGGTCAGCACTACACCTCGATCCCTGCGCTGACGCCGGCAGTTTTACAGCAAGCAAATGTGGTCGTGATCACAACAGATCATAGCAATGTGGATTACCAGATGGTCGTTGATCACAGCCGGGCAGTGATTGATACCCGCAATGCCTGTAAGAACACCACGGGTGATAAGCGTCACGTACTGGTTTTAGGAGGAGGACAGCGATGAGTCGGACGGTTGTTTCCGTTGCCGGTGCACGACCAAATTTTATGAAAGTAGCGCCGATCCATCGCGCCTTGCAGCCGTACGAACCCGCGGTGCGCCACATCATCGTGCATACCGGACAGCATTACGATTACGATATGTCCGAGCTGTTTTGCCGGGAACTGGGCTTGCCCCGACCGGCGGTGCATCTGGGCGTGGGGTCAGGGCGCCACGGAGAGCAGACAGCGAAGATTCTGATGGCATTTGAAGAAGTTTTGCTCGAATTGCAACCTGATCTGGTGATCGTGGTCGGCGATGTCAATTCGACCATTGCCTGTGCACTGGCAGCGACGAAGCTGCATATTCCAGTGGCACACGTGGAAGCAGGACTGCGCAGCTTCGATCGCCGGATGCCGGAAGAGATCAATCGCATCGCCACTGATGCCATCGCTGACTATGCCTTTGTGACCGAGCAAAGCGGCGTGCAGAATCTGCTTCGGGAAGGATGGGATGAACAGCGAATTTTCTTCGTCGGCAACACAATGATCGATTCCCTCTACTTCGCACTCCCCCGAATTCAGGAGCGACCAATCCTGCAAACGTTGCAGCTTGCACCACAGTCCTACGTTGTTGTGACACTCCATCGCCCCAGCAATGTGGATGATCCAGAGCAGTTGGAGCAGTTGTTCCGCTTGCTCCAGCGCATCAGTGAGCATCGAACCGTTGTCTTTCCAATCCATCCGCGGACTCGCAAAAATGCGGAGCAGTGGGGATTGCTGTCTTTCCTCCATCGCGAAACGATCCATCTTCTGGAGCCGCTGGGATATTTCGATTTCATCGCGCTGGTTGCCAGAGCAGATTTTGTACTGACCGACTCTGGCGGGATTCAGGAAGAGGCAACGGTATTGCAGGTGCCGTGTGTGACGTTGCGCACGACAACGGAGCGACCGGTGACGATCGATCTTGGAACGAACATTCTGGTGAATCCTCACGCACCGGAGCAGGTGTGGGCAGCGGTTGAGGCGTTGCTTGCTGGCAAACGAAAAACGGGCAGCATTCCGCCGTTGTGGGATGGGAAAGCAGCAGAACGCATTGCCCGCATCGTGGTGGAAGATATTCTCCAGATACAGCAACCAGTCCAGCAAACAGTGGAGCACGTACGCGAATGAAAAACATCTGGTGGATTCTGGGAATTACAGGGATTTTCTGGTCGCAGGTGTACGCCCAAACTGCACTGGAGAAATTGCTCCCGGAGTTTGAAGTTCAGGATATGCTGCAGAATGTTGGGGAGCTTGTCAGACTTGCCCCAACCGTTTCCGATGGCGTTGTTGATCCCACCCGGTATTTTGTAGGACCCGGAGACATTCTGCTGGTACAGGTTACCGGCGTGCTATCTGTTGCAGCGACGCAAATGGTTGCTCCCGATGGGAGTCTGGCGCTACCGCGGGTGGGAATGGTGATGGTTGGCGGTAAAACGCTGGCAGCGGTGCGAGCAGCGATTCAATCGGCATACAAGCGGTACAATCCGGAGTTGCAGGTTGCAGTCAGTCTGCTCAAGCCCCGGCAGGTAGTGGTTTCAGTGCAGGGAAATGTGCTCGCGCCGGGAAGCTATACAGTGCCGGCGAATCTTCGAGTTTCCACTGTCGTGCATTTGATCCAGATGGCAGTGCAGCAGGAACGGCAGAAGCAGCGGTTGTCCTCCAACGAGCAAATGCTGGCAGTTCGCCAGCGGTGGCAACAGCGGCAGTTGCAACAGCAGGGGGCGATCGTGCGGGTTGTGCCATACGTCGACCGACATTTGTTACTGCTGCGCAGCACCGATGTATACGATGTGGATCCGCTCCGCAGCGCCATTGATACGGCGATTGAAGAACCACTGGTGCAGGAAAAAGATCAACTGATTGTGCCGTTCCCCCCGCGGAACTATCCGCAGATCAGCATTGCGGGGGATGTGCCGTTGCCAACAATTCTTCCATACCGTCCGGGTGATCATCTGGCATTTGCGCTGCAGGTTGCAGGCGTGGATTCCCTTCCGACTGGCACGCGGATCATTGTTCGGAATCAGGAGGCGCAGCGGGAGTATCAGTGGCAGGGGAAACTGAGCTGGAAAGCATTTCGGGCGATCCCGCTGTCTGCTGGTACGGCAGTCATTGTGCAGCAGCCGGGCAGTGCGGCACAATCCCGGCAGATGGTGGCAGTCGTTGGCGCCGTTGAGTTTCCCGGTGTTTATCCCATCATATCCGGTACGACGCGGCTGAGTGCGGTGCTGAAAATGGTGGGGACAATCGATGGGGGAGACCGGGCTTTGCAGCAGGGATATATTCTCCGACGGTCAGCGGTTGAACCCTACGATCCTGCTGAGCTGTACGAATTTGTTCGCCTGCTCCGGGCTTTCCCGGTCGATTACTTTGACACGACCCATTACCG
>JALWUI010000115.1:5376-17862 GCA_027082775.1 Candidatus Kapaibacterium sp. | reverse complement strand
GGTAGAGGCGAAGCGGTGGTTCGCCCGGTGGGCGATTTTCTACTGGAAGTGCTAACCTCAGTCGGCAATGATGAGGGCACCAGCTTTCGCCAGCAAGAGTTGACAGCAGCAAGGAAAGCCGCTGAGCTGTGGTAGAGGAAGGTGCATCGGAAGGTGCTGCCGGAGGCATTGTATTGCTGAGAGCCTGTGAACCCGCTGCGATCGATAGGGATCAGAGGAGTCCTTCTCCTGCGGGTGGAGATGGAGGTAAGCTGTAGCATGTATTCCCGGTGGAGTTGGGTTTTGAAGAGAAATGTAACAGGAGGGACAGGACGAAGATTGTTTGTGGAAGGGAAGGAAAGATTTTGCGGGGCAGCACGTTAACTGTGTTATGAAAAAAGAGCAAAGTGGTAAAAAATGAAAGGATTGTGCGGATGCGACTGTGGGGCGTGGTGATTACACTGATGAGTTTTGTGGCAACGACTCTTGTGGCGCGCAATGCATCAGCGACGGTGTATCCGGATCAGTTTTTTGTCAAATTCACCTCTCCAGCAAAAAGCACTAAAACATTGCAAGAGATGCGCGATCAGCTAAAGCAAAAGTTGCAGCAGTATGGCATTGTCGGGGAGATTCGTGCGCTGGTTCGCCGCCCACTGCTACGCCAGTTTCAGCAGCGATTGGTGCAGCGACAGGGTTTGCAGAAGCGGGCAGTTGGCATTGTCCAGCGACTCCAGAGCATTTACCGTTTGAGGATTTCCCAGCCGTATGCGCCAGCGTACGTGCAAAAACTGATTGCTTCGCTGCCTTTTGTGGAGTATGTCGAACCGGTACCGAAGCGCTGGATTTCGGGAGCATCTGATGATCCGTTGTTAGCGGATCAAAAGTATCTAGAGCAGATTCACGTGCTAGAGGCGTGGGACTACTTGCCGGAAGATGCTGATACGGTGCTCGTTGCTGTACTGGATACAGGGGCAGATCTGGATCACGAGGACTTGCAAGAACACATTTTTTTGAATGCTGGTGAAATGGGGACGGATGCCAATGGTCAGGATAAACGGAGCAATGGCGTTGATGATGACGGCAATGGATATGTGGATGACTGGCGGGGCTGGGATTTCTTCTATGATGATAATGAACCGGTTCCGGGTAATTCTCACGGGACGCACGTAGGGGGAAGTATCGGAGCGGTGGTCATTAATGGGACAGGTATTGCTGGCGTGAATCCGTATGTCAGGCTGTTGATTCTCAAACTGGGTCCAGATGATCCGTTTTCCGTTACCGTCGCTTATGGCTATGAAGCAATGGTGTATGCGGCGGCGATGGGAGCCCGAATTATTAACTGTAGCTGGGGAGGTCCCACCCGCTCCCGTACTGAGCAGGAAGTTATTGATGCTGTAACGCAGAGCGGAACGCTGGTCGTTGCTGCGGCGGGGAATGAAGGAATTCGCCAGACGTTTTATCCAGCAGGTTACCAGAATGTGATTGCGGTCGGCTCAGTGAATGCCGGGAACCGCCGCTCCTACTTTTCCAATTATGGCTACTTTATCGATGTAATGGCGCCCGGTGAGAATATTCTATCGACGATGCCGAATAATCAGTATCGGCGGCAGAGCGGGACATCAATGGCGTCGCCCGTTGCAGCAGGCGTTGCTTCCCTGATCGCTGTTCAGCATCCAGAGTATTCGCCGCTGCAAATTGGAGAGCATTTGAAGATTACCTGCGATTCCATCGACCATTTGCAGCCGAATTTTGCCGGACTGCTGGGATATGGAAGGGTGAATGCGTTGACAGCGGTCAGTACGCCGACGGCACGTGCAATGATTGTGCAGGGGTATCAGTTTGCCGATGCCGATGGTGACCAGGTGATGGAGAAAGGAGAGGAGATTCGCTTAAATCTGGATGCATTGAATGTGCTGGCACCGGTGCAAAATGCACGGGTGGAATTACAAAGCGATGCACAATATCCTGCGGATCCGCCCACTGTTTCATTGTCAATTGGAGCCTTAGGAACGTTGCAACCCTGGAGTACCCCGTCACCGCTGGTGCTCCGGTTGCCCGAAGCAGTGCCGAGTAACTACCTGTACTCTTTCAAGGTGGTGTTTTATGATGGAGACCAGCAGATCGGTAGAACGTTTCTGTCCATCATTGTCAACCCGACGTATCGAACAGTGGCGGAAAATGATATTGCCGTGACGTTGAATGACCGGGGAAACTTAGGGTACAACGACTATCCGAACAATGTACAGGGCGATGGTTTTCGGTATCAAGGGGGACCCAGTATTCTGTTTGAAGGCGCTCTGATGGTTGGTATTTCACCGGACCGACTGTCCAATGTTGCCCGTGGCGCTGATCAAATGCGCCAGGATCGGTCTTTCGTTCCGCTGCAACCGGTTCAGGTGATTCAGGATGCTGAGCAGCAGGAGGCACAGGCATCGGCACAGTTCCAGGATCAACAGCGAATTGATGAAGTGGGCGTGCGCGTTGTGCATCGCCTGATTGAACCGCTGATTCCTGAATTGTCCAATGTCGTGCTGCTGGAGTATACCGTGACCAATGAAACGGCGGAAAATCTGGATTCCCTGTTTACGGGATTGTATTTTGATTGGGATATTGGAATGTCCGGACAGGGGGATCTGTGCCTATGGGATGGCGAAGGGTATTTCGGTTATGTGTATAATACTCGCACCGATAGTCTACCGCACGTCGGACTGACATTGCTGAGTAAGCAGCCGATCAATTTCTTCGCGATAGATAATGATGGTAGTGGTGGAGCAAATCCCGGCGTATACGATGGTTTTACCCGATCGGAGAAGTGGCAAACGATGACCAGTGGTATCGGTCGTGAACGGTCTAACGTTACCGATGTTTCGGCAGTGATTGCTGGCGGACCTGTTTCACTGGCACCTGGAGAGTCAGAAAAGTTCATTTTTGGCATTGCCGCCGGATGGTCTCGACAGGAAGTGCGAGTTGCGATTGACAGGATGCGGGAATATTTGCAGAACAAAGGTGTTGATGTGCAGGTGCCGATGAAAAAGTCACCCCAGAAGTTGCTGGTGCGACTGTATCCTAATCCAGCAACAGCAGACCAATCGCCAGTGCTGGAGTTGCAGGCACTGGATTCGCAGCAAGTGGAAGTTGAACTGGTTTCTGTGCTGGGTCGATTGTTGGGTAAACTTCCAGTAATGACGCTGGCGCCCCAGCAGGTTAAGCAGATCGAACTTCAGCAGCTTTTAACGCTGTCCGGTGTCAGCAATGCTCAGTATTTTGTCCGGGTTCGCACGCCTGATCAGGTCTTCATAGTACCAGTGGTGTTCCTCCGGTAAGTCATATTTGCTGCATTATGCGCTTGCTGCACGCAGGATGGCTGTGTCTGGTTCTAATAGCTGGTGCAGCGCCGGCGAAACAGCTATCAACCGGCACAACTGCTCATTTTGTCCAGATCTTTGCTGAACGGTTGCAGCAACAATCGAACAATGCTCATCTGACGGCTTTATTACGCACGTTGTCGGAGCAAGCGCGGCAGGTTTCGGTATTGACCGTTCCTGCTACAGTGTATCGGTTGCAGGATCCAGTGCAAGTCCTTGCTGAATCTCCGGTTTCCACTGATCGATTGTCAAAATTTTTTCATTTGCCCGCTGTGTGGCAAAGAACCCAGGGGAAGGGCGTGATTGTTGCGCTGGTGGATACCGGGATTGACTGGGAGCATCCTGCCTTGCAATCCCATTTGTTTATCAATCCTGCCGAAGATCGTAACGGCAATGGTCGGTTTGATCCCTGGTGGTTCACGGAAGAGCGGGATGGAATTTCGGGAGATCTGGATGGCATCGATGATGATGGCAATGGGGTGGTGGATGACGTGATGGGATACGACTTTGCAGAGTCGGTGCTTCCCTCGGTGGGCGATTGGCGCAACCCGGACCCTGTGCCAGAAGATGAACACGGGCACGGGACAGCAATGGCAGGAGTCATTGTGGGCGGGAATGATCAGTTTATTACCGGTATTGCAAAGTCCGCCACCCTGCTACCCATCAGAGTATTTACTGCTGAAGGAACAGGATCGGATATGGGCATCGCTGCTGGTATTCTCTATGCTATTGTGATGGGTGCTGATTGCATCAATCTGAGCTACGGCAATTACTACCTTTCTCCCGTTGTGCAGTTGGCTATTCAGGTTGCCACAAATCGTGGTATTGTTGTAGTGGCATCAGCAGGAAATGAGGGGAGGAGCGCTTTTCATTTTCCGTCGGCGTTGAATGAGGTGATTGCGGTCGCTGCCACCACCTTTGACGATCATAGAGCCATTTTTTCAAACTATGGGCAGGACATTGATCTTGCCGCTCCGGGCGTTGAAGTTCCCACAACGGAGCGTGGCGGTAGTCTGACACTGGTCAGTGGTACGTCAGTGGCGGCGGCAATCGTCACCGGAGCAGCAGCATTACTCCGGGAACTGCATCCCCAGTGGTCGCCGCAGCAGATTGCGCAGGCTCTGGCGGCGACGGCTGTGGATCTGGGAGAGCCTGGATGGGATCCTTTTTTTGGCGCTGGAAGAATTGAACTGGTTTCGGCGACCGCTTTGCCAGCAGTGGGAATGGTGCGAATTTTATCGCCGAAGCATTTATCGGTGATCCACCGATTCCGCTCTTCGGAAATCCCGGTTCAGATCATCGCGGATGATCCTCAGTTAGTGTCAGCAAAGGTCGTTCTGTATCGTCGCGAAGCGGAAGGCGAATTTGTGCTGCTGGATACCCTGTGTGTTCTCCAGCGATGCTTGTCGTGCCAGTGTCCACCATTGGTGTTGAGTTCTTTGACTGATGGGGAGTACTTGATAGAGGTTCGGGCAATGCTGGTGACCGGACAGCAACTTCGGGTAAAAGCTCGCTTTACCCTTGTGAGCGGTGCTCCTGTGTTGTCATTTGTACAGGTGCTGCCTGTCTGGGATGGAAAGCGGCGGGCAGTCGTTGTGGAAGCAGTAACGGATCTGCCAGCGCTGATGGCGGTTCGCTGGCGCCAATCACTCCAGGAAGCGTGGATTGAACAGTTTATTGCGGATCGGGCAACGCGATCCCACGTTTTTCTGCTACATCCACAGCGGACAGGATGGCTGCAACTGGAGCTACGGTACTGGTATCCGGGGCAGCGGGATACCGTTGTAACGCGTCGACAAATATCTTTTCAATTGCAGCATTTTCCTCGGAATACTTTCCAGATTACCGGTCGCGCTTTTGCGCATCCGCTGTACTGGATGAGCGATGTGGGAAAGGAAAGCGATACTATCGTAGCTGTCCAGTTAACTCCGACGTTGCGGTTTCAGCAAACTCTTGCTTTTGCTGTTGATGCCAGTGGACAATTGCATCCCATAGATTCGCTGGAGGAAATCTGGATTCCCAAAGCGATCGGCGATGTCGATGGGGATGGGCGCAAAGAAGTACTGCTCCATCGAGGTAATCAGACCCGGCTGATGCGAGAGACTTCGCGTATCTTTGGAACAGTGCTGTGGGAATCCGATACGTTATGGGCAGCAGCGCTGGACGATGTCGACAGCGATGGGAAGGACGAGGTAATTGTGCGCAGCGAAACGGCGTATCTGGTTGGAAAGTTACAGCAAAATACGTTGCAATTTGACGCCCGATTGCCGAATGTATCTGAACCAGATCCTTATTTCGGCAGGAATTTTCTGGGTGTCCCTGGCGTACAAACGGGTGATTTTGATGGAGATGGATTGGTGGAGCTTGCTTTTGCAGATAGCGATGGTGATGTGCTCATTTATCAACAGGAAGCGGGAGGATGGAGGCTGGATACGGTGATTGAGACTGGTTTCTGGAATAGCGATGGATACCTGGCGGCTGGCGATGTGGATGGTGATGGAGTGGATGAGCTGGTGGTTGGTTATACGACTTTTCTGGTCCCTGAAGGCACTGGCGAAGCACTGGCGCCACTGTGGATCTGTCGCCTTTATGATGGTGTCGCGCCGAATCAGTATCGCCAGCAATGGGAAGATTACTTCTGGGGAGCACTTCCCAAAACGCCTTTTCGGAGCGGCATTCAATGTCAGGATGTTAATGGTGATAGCAGGGCAGAATTGCTGCTGGCATTTTATCCGTACCTGTATGTATTGCAGCCGCAGGGAAATCAATTTCAACCATGGTTTGTACTGGATAGCGTGGCAGCAAATACCATCTGGAGTGATTCACTGAAAGTGTTTGTTTCTCGATTTCGCTCCGTTGCAGTACTTCAGCAACACCAGCCGACGGCACGCTATGCGATTACTGGATTGCAGGCGGCAATTGTGGATTCAACGACAGTGCAGCTCTGGTGGGATCCGTTGCCGGTGGCACAGTATACTGTTGTTGTGCGATCAGCCGATGGGATGGATACCATTGTTACTGCTCAGCCGGCGATTGTTGTGGATTCGCTGCAAGTGGGAGCGTTCTACACATTTCGAGTGTCAGCCGCTGATGCCATAGCAGATACGCTGCAAATGCAGTTGCGGGCAGCCCCTCGTGTCAGAGAAGTTTTTTCCGTAGGAGCGGCGGCTTTGCGGATCATATATGATGCTCCGATCGATCCACCGCTGCTGAATCCGCGGTGGGTGACGCTGCAGGATGTCCAGGGAAGGAGTTTTTCGCCGGTGACGCTGGCAGTAATGGGATCCAATGTGGTTGTTGCGCTCTTTGATTCGCTGGCATCAGGACATTATAAAGGCAGTATTGCCAGCTTTGCTGATGGATACTATGGAAAAACGCGTCCCTATCAGTTTTCAGTCCAGCTTCCTCCAGAGCAAGAGCGTCCAGCAAGTTTCTGGATCGTGCGAGGAAATTATCGATCAGTGTTACAGATAGATCTGGTGTTTTCGAGTGCCGTGGAGAGGGAATCGGCAGAGAACCCCGAACGCTATACCATTACGCCACACCGTACAGTTGTTTCGGCGATGCTGCAAAATGATACGACGGTAAGACTGGCAATAGATCCATCGACACCATTGCGACCCATCGGAAAGCCATACTTTGTGCAGGCGAGATCCGTACAATCACTGGCAGGAGATACATTGCAACCCGGAAAAGGGGATCAAGTGGCTGTATGGGTCCCAACTGATGGGACAGGGGTACCCGTTGTATATCCCAATCCGGTGTCGCTGTCCAGAGATTTTGTGGTGACGGTAAGCAATGTGCCTGACAACGGTTATGGGGTGGTGCGCTCAGCAGCCGGTGAGCTGATCGTACCGTCATTACCACTCTCTTCAACAGGAACACTCCAGTGGTACCTGTCCGATTTTGCTATCGAGCCCGGAGTTTATATCGTGGAAATTTACGATGCGAACGATCGGCTGGTACAGAGAACAAAGGTTTTGCTACTTCCATAAGGATCAGTACTCGTACTGAATGATGCGAATACCCCGCGCGATAGCCAGTTGCCGGGCTTCTTCGCTGATTTCTGATGATACAATGACCGGGTGAACGGTTTCATCAAAAATCCGCTGTAGTAGCGGGGTGCGATCCAGCACGCGTTCAACGTCAGTGGGATAGAGGGCATAAGAAATTTCAACAGCAAAGGCAGTTTTTTCATTGGTGTTGTGGTCTATGCCCTTAACCACTAAGTCCAGGTTAAGCAACTTTTCGCGGTCTTTGATGTCAATCCGACCTTCATCAACAGCATCATCAATCAGATCGATCAGTGCGTCAGGATAGACGCAGCGAGTGCGGCGGAGGAATTTGCCAAAAATAGATGCGCACCGGTCTTTCACTGATCGCTCAAAGTCCCGTCCCTTAAATCGCCCGAACTCGCCTTTCAGATAGTTGACATCGCCTTTGAGTTTCTCTACATCCTGTTTGAGGACAGTGACTTCTTGTTTCAAGACAGCAACATCTTGTTTGAGGGTAGCAACATCCTGTTTGAGGACAGCGACCTCTTGTTTCAAGACAGCAACATCTTGTTTGAGGGTAGCAACATCCTGTTTGAGGACAGTAACGTCTTGTTTGAGGACGGCAACGTCCTGTTTGAGGACAGCAACGTCCTGTTTGAGAATAGCAACGTCCTGTTCAATGTGAGCAACCCGTCGTTCCAGCTCGTCCAGTTTTTTCGGAACATTTTCCCATTCCGTTCCAAGGATCAACTTCCGAAGTTCCTCCCGCCATACAGGGTGATCGCGCAGAGCACGGACGATATCCGCAAAGTCGCGGATCGTGTATCGTTCCATTTCTTTTTCCAGTTCCTCCGGCAGCATAAGTCGTCACTCAACAAGGTTGCACTTGCACTGGTAATGAGGGCGACGAACAACGTTTTTTTGTCGTGTAGAAGCAAGTGTTCAAGGCTGCGGCACTTGCACTTGATGGTTGTCAAGGGGCATATTGGAAGCAATGGCAATGTTCGCCAGTTGATAGAGCAGATGGGCTGCAACGATCGCATCAAGATTGTTGTGAGGATGGTAGCCGACTTCTACTAAGTCGAATCCGATGATACGTCGGCCTGATTGGTAAACCTTGTGGATCAGGTAGAGTGCCTGCATAAAGGACAATCCGCCGGGAACGGGTGTGCCAGTGTGGGGACAGTCGCCGGGGTTGAGTACATCAATGTCAAAACTGATGTACACGTGGTCCGAAAGTTTATCGATGATTGTGTCACAAAGCGCATCCCACGGTGTTCCAGAGAAAAGCTGCGTGTGCAGATCCCAGGAATGGAATAATTGCACACGATCAGCGTTCCGCTGAACGTATAGCATCTCTTCATTGCTCAGGTCCCGGATTCCCACTGAAATTAAGCGATCGACAGCATCGTATCGCAGCGCGTGATACATAGCCGTGGCGTGGGAGTAGGTGAGTTCCTCGTACGATTGTCGTAAATCAGCGTGGGCGTCGAGGTGAAGGATAGAGAATCGAGGATGGCGTTTTTGCAGCGCAGCGATGAGCCCCGGTGTAATGCTATGTTCACCGCCCAGGAGTGCGATCAGCTTTCCCTGATCCAGCCAGTGAGTTGCTGTCTGTTCAATCCATCGCAGCAGTTCAAGCGAAGCCTGGTTGAGAAAGGCAATTTTACGTTGTTGATCTTCGGTGGATCGGATGCGGAGCGCGCGTTGATTCAGTTCCTGAACGAACCGGGGCAATGGCAGAGCAGCAACACCCAGAGTCCACGCATTGGCAATCCGGGGGTCGTAGTGATCAATCTGGGGGGACAGCTCGATGACCTGCTGCGGTGCCCGGGAAGTTCCGGTTCGGAATGAAACTGTTCCTTCCCAGGGAATGGGAAGAACGAGCAACTGCGCTGCTTCGATAGAGATGTCCAGTCCAAAAAGAGAAGGGTGTTGCTGGGTGTCCATTGCTGCGGCGCCAGTGGTCCCTTACGGCAGATCAACCAGACTTTCTGTGTAGACTTCGACCTCAATGTCTTCTTTGGTGATAAGTTCCCGCACCATCGTCGGCAGGGCAAAAGCAGCGCGATGGACGTCAGCGTTATAGTACCGCAGTTGATGGGTATCAACGAAATGTTGAACCTTTTGCCAGTCAACATCCTCAACTGGATGGCGTCCATCTTTAGATGAGAAGGAAAAACTCCACATACCCGATGGATACGTGGGGATAAAAGCTAAGTACAGGTGAACGTTGTTTTGTCCAAAGATACGGCGGAAAGCAAAGATAGCTTTGCGCAAAATATGAGCATTAAAGTACGGCGATTCGCATTGGGTCACCATTACGCCGTGAGGTTTAAGAATGCGGTAAACATTCCGGTAAAACTCTTCGGTGAATAACCCCGTGGAGGGCGCATCTTGATACGGGTCGGTCGAATCCACAATGACAAGATCAAAATGTTCATCCGGGCAGTTGGTCACGAATTCCACGCCATCCATAATTTTAAGGTCTAATTTCGGGTGTCCAAAAGCAGAGGCAAGAGAGGGAAGATATTTTTTGCTGGCTTCAATGACGGTTTCATCAATTTCCACCATTGTGCATTTTTCCACCGAGCTGTGGCGAAGCACTTCCCGAATAGTACCACCGTCACCACCGCCAATGACCAGCACATGTCTGGGATCGTCCAGAACGTTCATAGGAACATGAGCGATCATTTCGTGATAAGCAAACTCGTCTTTTTCCGTACACATCACCATATTGTCAATAGCCAGCATACGACCAAAGCCATAGGTTTCATAAACCTCCACTTTCTGGTATGGCGAACGTTTCCGGAATAGGACGTTTCCGGTGTGACGCAAAGAAAGCGCTAAGTTTTCATTCCGATCGGTAAACCATACGTTTCGGGTGAGTTTCGGTCGAAGAATTTCTTCTTCTGTGGAATCACGCAGTGTTTCCAGATCGACGCTCATTTTCTCCAGCAATTCCGTGGGACCACGTTGCATCTCCATTGCCGATCCGTGCTCTGCTTCCAGTACCTTGAACAGATGTTTGTAAGCGGTCCACGGGTTGACGTCATCGCCACAGGTAAAGAGATCGATAGCTGCATAGCCATACTCGGGCCAGGTGTGGATTGCTAAATGGCTTTCCTGGATCACCACAACGCCCGAAACTCCGAACGGAGAGAAATGGTGAAACGTGGAATTGATCAGGGTGGCGTTTGCTAAGTCCGCTGCTTTGATCATTTCCCGTTCAATAAAGGCGACATCATTGAGAAGTTTCGGAGAGCAGTTGTACAATTCGACGAGAATGTGCCGTCCCAAAGCTTCCATTCAGGGAACTCCTCCAGACTGTGAATACCTACGACTTGCTTGCAAGGCTTGTAGTCGACGAATAAGCAAACCGGCTTATTATCCTGCAGCGACTACCATTGCTGGCGAAGAAGCATGCGGAACCATCGACCCGGCATTGGATAGTGCCAGATAACAGCATACCGGGTATTGGTGCAGTTTTGACATTCGAAGCGAACTTCGGTGCCCAAAGAGGGAATCCAGTAGCGGAGGTAAAGGTTCCAGATCCAGTAAGGCGGAAGCCGGCTTTGCCGGAGGTTCGATGGAAGAGCATAACGCGCTCCTGTGCCTTCCAGAATACTGCCCACCTGAAAAGGAGCGATGGTTATGCTCAGCAGGTATCGGAAGAGCCATTGGGGAGTGTAGCTGAGCTGCTTGCCATAATGGGGACTACCCGGCGTCTGGTTGCGACTGCGCTGGAAGGTGAAGTTGAGTTGGTGAAAAGAACGACCGAAACTACCTTCTACAGTAAGTTCGACACCGTAGCGGAGGACTTTGCCGATGTTCTGAGCCTGCCATTCAACCGGCGATTTCGGAACAGAGAGAATCAGGTTGCGAATCCAGCTCATAAAGGTGGAGAAAGAAATGCTGCATCCAGACAGAGCAAGCCGCGTGCTAAAGTCGAGATTCCAGCTCTGTTCAGGGCGGAGGTTGGCATTGCCGTAATTCAAATAGTACCGCTCGTTGAAAGTCGGAAAGCGGTGATTCCGTGAAATTTGGAGCGACCACTGAAAAAAGCGATGCTGCCACTGGAAGGACAGGGAGGGAAGCCAGACGATGGCAGGAGGAAGTGTAAGGAGTTTAACTGCACCCAGAATGTTCCGATCGGAAGCTTCAAAGCTGATGCCCCCCGTTGCGGATATTTGTTGCTGCGAGACCTTGCGACCAACCTCCGGCTGAAGCATCGGACCGTACAATTGCGCACTGGAAAGAGCAAGATTGCCAATGAGTCGCCAGCCGGGATGAAAACGCCACCAGAATCGCGTCTGGAGCAGCGTTTGTGTCTCTAAGTATCGACTCCGGAATCCCGTTTTTCCAAACACAGTCATTTCAGGGTCGGTGAACCCTGTCTGCAAAGCACGAAACAACGCCTGCGTTTCAATCATTGCCGGTTTGGTAGAAACGCCAGCGGCAAGAGCAGTCCAGAAATCCCACTGTTGCAGCCGAGCCCGGCGATTTTCAATCGCACCCTGGACGACAGCACCTGGCACTCCCCGATGAGTGTAGGAAAAGAAATTCAGGTTTTTGAGGAAGAAGTGCGATGTGGTGTGCCGGTGACTGAGTAGCAGGTTCCAGCTCTGGATGTCACCATTTTGCCGCCGAATGAGGGTGCGTTTGCCAAAGTTCGTAAAGAAGAAAGGATAATTGCCGCGTGATTGAAGAAAGTTGCTTACAAGAAAGGTCTGAGTGTTCAGGGTCCCTGCCAGTGTCATTTGTCGATAGCCAAACGAACCTACTTCCACAATGGCAGAAAGCGGTTGGGTGGATAGCAGAAACAGGTGGACGGATCCCCCAATATTCGCTCCAATATCTTCGGGCAAGACAGCGGATTTGTAAAATGCAACCCGCTGGAAAATGGTGGCTGGAAGGGTTCCAAGGTCAACGATCCCGTTTTGAAGGGCATTGAGAGGAAATCCTTCCAGATAGATGCTCGTTTGTGCCGCACCACTGCCTCGCAGCGAAATCGTTTTTAGTCCTCCAAAACCTCCATAGTCACGAATAAAAACGCCGGGAGCAAAGCTCAGCAAAGTATGCAAACGAGTCGGTGCTAATTGGGCGATAGCAACTGTTGAAATCGTGTACTGTGGGGTAATGCCCGG
>JALWUI010000115.1:0-5366 GCA_027082775.1 Candidatus Kapaibacterium sp. | reverse complement strand
CTGAACGTTCTACTGTTACAGGGGGAAAGCGATAACGAGCGGAGTCCTGCGCCAGTACTGGTGCAAACAGAAGAATAAAGCAGAGCAGGAGGGACAGAAAGTCCCTCCCGCTTTGAGGGGAGCTGTGCATGAGTCTTACCGGAGCAGTGGCAATGCCATGGTGAAGCTGCGGTCTTTCATCTGGACGGAGCAGTATACGGTCGTCGATGCTGTCGGAGGAAGCGTAAATTCCCGCCCTGGCGGAGAAAGCGCTACATCGGATTGCAGCAACAGTGTTCTACCTTCCAGCGTATTGATACGGATCTGCTGGATGTGCAGAGGAGCGTCGGTGCTGAAACGAACACGATTGGTAGCGGGATCGAACGAGATCCGAACGGGAGGAGGAGTCAAAGTCTCACGGCGTGATGGGGAAATACCGGTGGTCGGAAGAGGAAGAATGGAAATGGTTGAATCCGGGGCGTAAGAACCTGCAATAAAAGCATTTGCTATCCACAGTTTCCCGCTGGCAATGGCAAAGCCTTCGGGTTTCCCCTGAGGGTCAAGTATATAGCGGAGTTCGCCACTACTAAGATCAAAGAAGCGCACATCGCTGTTATAGGTCGACGTTACAATATAGTGATCCCACAAAAGACTTTCACGGGGACCATTGTACCCATCAGTCCCCGTGGCGATGGTTTGCACGATGCTTTCAGTACGCAGGTCAACCAGGTGAATCTGGTGAGAGCCGTTCATTGTAACGATGACCGTATCTCCAAAGGCAGCGATGTGGTTTCCCAGTCCCCCAATGGACAGAATCGTGGCGTGATCTTCGAAAAGCAGAACTAAGCGAGAATCTGTTTGACCAAACGTGCCTTCAAATAAGAGAACCAATACCGAATCACCGTTGCGGAGGCGGACGGGGAGAGCCGTTTGGAGGTAGGCGATAGTATCGGTCGCGAATACGGGTTGCCGTGCCCCCGTGGTCAGATTATGCATATAGACTGTCGAAGTAGTCTGGAATCCCGAAACGCAGAAAAAGAGCGTCTGGGAAGGGATATCGATGCTGACACTGCGGATTGCTTCTCCCGTTCCAATTGCTCCTGTCTTTTGCTGTGAAGCCAGATCATAAATCAGGATGGAATCACCTGCTGGCAGGTAGACTTTGTTGTTGATCGAATCAATCGCAAGACGCGCTGGAAAACCCAGAGTGGCCCACGGCAGTTCAATGTTTTGTTCCACCGTTTCGCTGGAGGGATCCAGAATCCACCACGAAGGGGGAGTGTCTTCTGCGTCCTGTTCACCATTGAAATTCTGGTCCACTCGTCCACAAAATACGTGGATTTTCCCCTGAACAGCAAAAATGGCTAAGGGTTGCTTGCCAACCGGCACTTTTACGGGTTGTTGTGCCCGGACAACCGTAATGGAAAGCAGAGCGAGAACAAAGGAGGACAATAAACGCATTGGAGCATTCCCCTGTTTTGTGATACAAACACACCACCACAACCTTTGACAATTTGCATTATCCAGAGCTCTCCGGAGCGACTCAACAGGGAAATGCTGCGGTCATCTGGCGAGCATTCCCTCGTCGCATCCGTAAGCGCGGATGTTGGATACGCTCCCTGGAGCGCATCCGCCGACGAGCGTTGCGGGCAGGTCTTCCGGCTCCGGGATCATCCTCACCGCTTGCCTTCCCATCCACCTGATTGTGGACAGTGGCTGCCCGTAGGCGTAAGCGGCTCGTCCCCCGTCACGGCGGCGCTACCGCACAGGATTTTCACCTGTTTCCCTATTAAGTCCGAGCGGACACCCGCAACGAAAACTACAAATTTACAAAATTCTGTGCTTCTAAATCGAGAGTGCGCAAGGTGTTTCAGAAAAAAGCCGCTCTTTCGTCTGTAGACCCAAACGATGTAAAACAGGAGCACAATGAGTATCACAAGATTGAAACAGTGGGAGTTAGAGGAGCGTCGTAAACAACGATATCAGCGGAAAAAACAGGGACAGTTGCAACCAAAACTTCTCTATGAAGATGAGCATCTGGTGATCGTAAATAAACCTGCAGGGATGCATTCCATCCCTGATCGGTGGAATCCGCTGTTGCCCAATGTTCGAGCGTATTTGCAACAAAAGTTTCGTCGGAAGGTGTTTACGGTGCATCGGCTGGATAAGGGAACCAGCGGGGTTATGATTTTTGCCTTAACACCAGAGGCGCATCGTCACCTGAATGAGCAATTTGAACAGCGGGCAGTCAAGAAAGTTTACCATACGCTGGTGGAGGGGCAATTTCCGTATGAAGAGCTGTTGATTGATATTCCGTTGCGGAAAACCCAGAAAGGAGATCGGGTCTATCCTTCTATTTTGGGAAAAGAAGCGCTGACCCACGTGCGGCAACTCCAACAGTTTCGTCGAGCAACCCTGCTGGAGTGTGAACTTTTGACCGGACGGCATCACCAGATTCGGGTGCATTTAGCTACGCTGGGTTTCCCGTTGCTGGTCGATGAAGTGTATGGATTGCGAGAAGCGTTCTTTTTGTCGGAAATTAAGTACGGGTTTAAACGCTCTGAGGAGGATGAAGAACATCCACTGATCCATCGATTAACCCTGCATGCGCACCAATTGCAATTCCAGCATCCAGTGACGGGAGAACACCTTACGGTCAAAGCCCCCTATCCCCGCGATTTTGCTGCTGTTGTGCGAATGCTCCACAAATACAGCGCCGTCGATTCCCCGGAAAACGATGCCCATTCACCATTGGCACCATAGTTTATACACCACCTCTGGACAGTTGGCAATGGCAGAAAGCAATCTCCGGAAAGGGATTTATTGTGGCGGGAGTAGTAAGGAGCAATACGAACGATAGCGTTTGACTGCTGCTGTTGAGCTGGTAGTAGTACGGCAGCGGTTCGCGATACCTGGGAGCAGTGGAGGATGGGGAATTAAAAGATAAGAAAAGCTGTGCGATCCAGCGAAAAATGTGTATTTTTGCCGTTTCCTATATGGGATGAGGGCGCACGGGGAAGATGAGAGTGCAGAAAAGCGATATTGTGAAGGCGCTGGGCAGCGCTGCGGAAATCCTCCCGGAAGGATGGAGTGCAAGAGGATTTTCGGTCGATAGTCGATCACTGCAAGCAGGTGAGATTTTTATTGCGCTGCGCGGCAATCGCTTTGATGGACATCATTTTGTTCAACAGGCGGCTCAGAAAGGCGCCGCCGCCGCTATTGTAGAGCGTCCCTGTGAAATTCCCATTCTCCAGATCACTGTGCCTGATACTTTTGAAACGCTGCGTCAGTTGGCACGCTATTATCGCCACCGGCACCGGGGACCAGTGATAGCGGTAGCGGGATCAGCCGGCAAAACGACCACAAAAGAGATGATAGCGACCCTGCTGGCAGAACGGTTTTCCATATTGAAGGCATTTGGCAATTATAACAATGAGCTAGGAGTCGCTTTGACATTGCTGCAATGGGAGCCAGGCGATGAGGTCATAGTACTGGAGCTGGGAACGAATCATCCGGGAGAAATCGCGTCGCTCTGCCAGTTGGCAGAACCGACAATTGGAATTGTGACGCTCATTGGTCCAGAACACCTGGAGTTTTTTGGCACTGTAGAACGCGTGGCACGTGAAGAGTTGCAATTGTTTGAATATCTGGTGAAACAGCAGGGAACGCTGGTCGCCAATCTGGACGATCCTTTTGTAGCGTCGTTCCTGCAAAAATATCCCATCGATTCGGTAGTGCGCTATAGTTTGCAGAAAGATGCAGATGTGCGAGCGACCATTGTTGGTTGGGAAAATGGACGAGCCGCGTTGCAACTTCAGATTGGCGGCGAATCCCAGAGAGTACGACTGCCGGTAGTTGGACACGTAATGGCACGCAATACAGTGGCAGCGGCTGCTGTTGCCTTTGCCCTTGGACTTTCGCTGGAAGAAATTGTCAGTGGCTTGCAGAAAGTGCAGCCGTTGAATCTCAATGGACAAGGCAGAATGGTTGTGGAGCAGTATCAGGGAATTTGGGTGATTAACGATACATATAACGCTAATCCCGTGTCCATGCAGGCTGCACTGGAAACCCTGAGACAGTTGCCAGTAGCAGGGCGACGCTTTGCTGTGCTAGGTGATATGCTGGAGCTGGGGGAAGCATCGCTGCCCGCGCATAAAGCAATACTGGACTTTGCATATCAGCAGGGAATTTATGTTCTCGCCGTCGGAGAAGAATTTGCCCGTGCCTTTGCCGAAATGCAATTCCGCAGTGGTAGTATCTGTGCTCCCGTTGAATGCGTCGATTTTTTGCAAAAGGAACTTCGTTCCGGTGATGCAGTGCTGTTTAAAGGATCTCGAGGAATGGCAGTGGAAAAAATTCTGGAAGCATGGAAACAGAGGAGGACTGCTCACAGATGATTTATTGGCTGGCAATGTGGATCGAAACACACTTCGCTCCGCCGGGGTTTGGGATCTTCCAGTATATCACTTTTCGAGCAGCAATGGCTGCTATTACGGCGCTATTGATTAGCTGGATCGTTGGTCCGTGGGTCATCCGGAAACTCCGGCAGCGGCAAATAGGGGAGCAGTTGAAACGGGAGTTGCAGAGTGTGGGCAATCACTCTCGAAAGGCAGGAACGCCAACGATGGGAGGAATTATTGTGCTGCTATCCCTTCTTTTGCCAACCCTTCTGTGGGCGGATCTGACCAACGCCTATGTGGTTGCTATTTTTTTGGTAACTGCTTTTCTGGGAATGGTGGGATGGCTGGATGACTACCTGAAAGTGGTGAAAAAATTGCAAAAAGGACTAATTGCGCGTTACAAGTTAGCGGGACAAATTCTGGTTGGATTGTTGTTAGGTGGTTCGATTTACTTTTATCCAGAGCTGTATGGTGGTGCAATGGAAATGCTGCGGACAATGACCACAGTTCCATTCCAGAAAAATCTCAACTTTGATTTCGGAATCTTCTACATTCCGGTGGCTATTCTGGTTATTACGGCTACTTCCAATGCGGTGAATCTGACCGATGGGCTGGATGGACTTGCTATTGGAACGGTAGGGATCGCAGCGGCAGCGATGGCGGTCATTAGCTATGTGTCCGGGCACGCTAATTTTGCGAACTACCTGAATATTCCCTTTTTGCTGGGCAGCGGTGAGCTGAGCATCTTCTGTACTGCTCTGTTTGGCGCAGCGCTGGGATTTCTCTGGTATAACGCTTATCCAGCACAGGTCTTTATGGGAGATACTGGATCATTGGCACTGGGCGGTGCTCTGGGAGCTTTGTCGGTGTTAGTGAAAAAGGAACTATTGCTGCCAATTTTAGGTGGAATTTTCTTTGCAGAAGCCCTTTCCGTCATTGTTCAGGTGGCTTACTATAAATATACCCGATGGCGGACCGGAGCGGGGA
>JALWUI010000114.1 GCA_027082775.1 Candidatus Kapaibacterium sp. | reverse complement strand
ATACTATTGGCACGATCCTTGAGCCTTATTTGCCCGGTGGAACACAAGTCTTCTCCCTGCTTTCCCTGCTCGCTATCCTGTTGGCATTGCGAATATGGCTGGGCGTACTGTTCCTGCTCCCGGCTGGCCGACTGCTGGATCGACGGGCGCGGGAAGTGGAAACGCTGACCAGTCTTACCAAAATGCTCAGCCGAGAGTTTAACATTCGCAAAGTGGCGGAGCTGGTCACCCGTGCCATTCCGGAAATTTCCGCTGCCAATGCAGCGTGGATTACGTTGAAAGATCAGCCCGATGAGCTGCTAAGCTACGGATTATTGCCGGAACATATCCAGCCATTTCTGGAATCGACGGCATTACAGCAGCGATTGCGCGAGGCACAGGATTTTCTCTATGTCCAGAATCTGGCAGCAGAGACAGGACTGGAAACCCTGTATCTTCAGGTCGGCACCTATTGCCGTTCCCTGCTGATTATGCCGTTGAAAACGGCTGAGAATCGATTGCTGGGACACTTGTGGACCATTAGTCGGGATCCTTACGCCTTCCGTCCCTACGATATTCGCCTGCTCTGGAGCTTTTCTGAAAGCATCGGCATTGCTTTCGAACGTGCGCAACTGTTTGAGGAAGCGGTGCAGAAACAGCGGTATCAGCAGGAACTGGAGATTGCCCGGCAAATTCAGATGAGTCTATTGCCCGGAACGTTGCCGGAAATCGCAGGGGTGCGGCTGGCAGCTTATGTATCGCCAGCGCTGGAAGTGGGGGGGGACTATTACGATGCGGTCCAGCTCCGCGATGGTCGATGGTGTATCCTGATTGGCGATGTTTCTGGCAAAGGCGTCTCAGCAGCACTCTATATGGCGGAACTCAAAGGCAGCGTGATGGCGCTGGCGCACGAAAGCCAATCGCCGCTGGAATTGCTTGCAAAAATTAATCGGGTTCTGGGACCAACGTTTCAGCAAAAGATGTTCATTACGCTGCTGGCGGTTGCGATCGATCCAGCGGCGCATAAACTCAGCGTTGCTCGCGCCGGGCATCCCCCGCTGCTACTCTTTCATCGCGGCGAACTGGTGCGGGTGCAGCCACGCGGTATTGGTATCGGCATCGTACCGCCGGAAAAATTTGAAACGTTGATGGAAGAGCAACAGGTGAGCGTTGCTCCCGGCGCCGCTTTTTTGCTCTATACCGATGGTGCCTTTGAATTGCAGAATGCCAGCGGAGAAGATTTTGGATTGCATTCTCTGGAGCAGATTTTTGTTCACACAGTCAGGGCAGAAAAGCAGCAGCGGGCAGACTTTGTCGTTGGCGGTATTCTACGCGCCTTGAGCACCTTCAGCGAGGGGCAGTCGCAATTCGATGATATTACCCTGCTTGTTGGAATGTTTGAGGCATCAGAGCCGGCGTGGGAGCACGAAAGTCGAACAAAGGAAATAGAAGCAGATGGAATCCGCAGCCTTTGAGCATACCGTGCAACCTTTGACAGAACACAACGGCGTATTAGTTGCTTTGAAGGGCTCAATCGATGCACATAACGCGCCCCAACTGGAACAGGTGATGCGGGAATTGATCGAGCAGGGAAATCGAAACATCATTCTGGATCTTTCACAGTTGCAATACATTTCCAGCGCAGGATTGGGCGTGTTTATGGTGCTGTACGAGGAAGTGCAGGAGCAGGGAGGCAATGTGCTGTTTGCTGCGCTGCCAGAGAAAGTCTTAACGGTTTTTGATCTTCTGGGCTTTACCCAGCTTTTCCAGTTTTTCCCAACCGTAGCAGAAGCCCAGCGCTACCTGACATCGGAGCAATCTGAGGCAGCGAATGATTGAGCGGCAGATTAAAATTGCTGGAGTCCCGGAGGAACTGGCAAAGGTGCGAGCGTTTCTGCAGCAGACGCTGGAAGCCGCCGGGCTGGATGATGAGGAAATTTACCAGTGGATCTGGATCGTCGATGAAGGGTGTTCCAATATCATCCGCCACGCCTACCACAACGATCCACAACGGTTTATCTGGATTACGGTGCGGATTACCAATGAGCGCGTTGAGGTGGAAATTCAGGACGAAGGGGAGCCATTTGATCCCACGCAGGTTCCAGAGCCCGATCTGCAGCAGCATCGACGCCTCCGCAAAAAAGGAGGACTCGGTATTTACATTTTACGTCGGCTGGTAGACCATCTTTCCTACGAGCAGAAGCAGCATCCGCAGGGACGGAATCGGCTTATCCTGGTCAAGCAGCGAACCTACAACTCTTCTACAATCCCGTCGTGAATTTGCAGAATACGATCTGCGTGTTGTGCGATGAACTGACTGTGAGAAGCGATCAGGAAGGTACGCTTCAGTTGTTGTTTGAGATCCTGGATCAAAGCAACAATTTTTTCCGCATTTTCGTGATCCAGATTCCCCGTCGGCTCATCCGCAAAGACCACCAGGGGGGTATTCATCAGGGCGCGGGCAAGGGCAACCCGTTGCTGCTCACCGCCAGATAGCTGCATCGGAAAGTGGCGAGCCCGGTGAGCGACGCCTACCAGTTCCAGCAGTTCCATCGCTCGCTGCTGGGCAGTTGCCAGCGGCGTTCCCAGGAGCAGCGCCGGCAGCAGAACATTTTCTAAGGCGTTGAAATCGGTCAGCAGATGATGGTACTGGAAGACAAATCCAATGTTGCGGGCGCGGAAAGCAGCGTGACTGTCTTCCGTGCCCTGTTCCATTGCGTATGAGGTGCCGGAGGGGAGAAAGAAGGTAATTCGACCGCTATCGGGTGGTTCCAGTCCTGCCAGCAGATGGAGCAGCGTACTTTTGCCGGCGCCGGATTCACCGATCAGGGCGACAATTTCGCCGGGGAACAGGGAGAAGCTGACATCGCGCAGAACCTGGATGTGATCGGTACCGGCGGTGAAACTTTTGGATAAATGTTCGACGGTTAAGATGGGCTGCATAGAAGCTCAGGCAAATTGCTCCAGCACGCGGAGATCATTGTCGTAAAGCATACGGATGTCGGTAATACCGGTGCGAAGCATCGTAATGCGTTCGACGCCCATACCGAAAGCAAAGCCAGAAAATTCTTCCGGATCGATGTCGCAGGCTCGGAGCACATTGGGATGCACCATTCCACACCCAAGGATTTCCAGCCAGCCAGTGAATTTGCAGACGCGGCATCCTTTGCCTTTGCACAGGAAACACGTGATGTCCATTTCTGCACTGGGTTCAGTGAAGGGGAAGAAGGAGGGGCGAAAAGTGTATTGGGTTTCAGCCCCGTAGAATCGCTGAACAAAAGCCACCAGCATTCCCTTCATTTCTGCAAAGGTCACAGAGCGATCGACATAGAGCCCTTCAATTTGATGGAATTCCGCCAGCGAACGAACGCTGATGGCTTCGTTCCGATACACCCGTCCGGGCATTACGGTGCGAATTGGCGGGCGAAGATTTTCCATCACCCGAATCTGCACTGGTGAGGTATGCGTTCGCAGCAGGATGGGATTCTCCCGTTCCGGCTCGATAAAGAACGTATCCTGCATATCTCGCGCCGGATGGTCCGGTGGGAAATTCAGCGCTTCAAAATTGTGGTAGTCGTCCTCGATTTCGGGACCAACGACAACCGTAAATCCCATTTCCTGAAAAATCTGCAACATTTCCGCCATCGTTGCATACACAGGATGGTGAATGCCCGCAAGGGGCTGGCGTCCGGGCAGGGTCAGATCCACCGTTGGCTGCACCGCCGCTTTCTGTTCGAACTGCTGTTTTAACTCCTGAAATCGCTGTTCAACCACCTGCCGGAGTTCATTGACCAGCCTGCCGAAAATAGGTTTTTCTTCCTTCGGGACGGAACGGAGTTGCGTGAAAAGCTGTGGAATCGTACCTTTTTTGACCAGATGACGGAGCCGGAAGGCTTCTAATTCTTCCGGCGATTGCACGGCGGAAAGTTCGTCCAACAATTGCTGTTGGAGTTGTTGCAGCGATTGCTGGTCCATCCGTCCCTCTTTACGCTGCCTGCTGTGTCGCTTCCTGTGCTAAAGCAACCAGCTTCTGGAATCCCTCCGGATCGTTCATTGCCAGATACGCCAGGGATTTACGGTCCAACTGCACATTCTGCTGCTTGAGCCCGTGGATAAACTGCGAGTATGTCATCCCGTGCTGTCGGACAGCAGCATTGATCCGGCTGATCCACAGCCGGCGAAATTCCCGCTTCCGTGCCCGGCGATCCCGGTAAGCGTATTGCAACCCTTTTTCGATGTGGTGTTTCGCAATCGTCCACACATTCTTCCGCCGTCCCCAGGATCCTTTGGCTAATTTCAAAAATTTCTTCCGCCGCCGTCGGGAAGCTACCTTGTTCGTTACTCGCATCGCTCGTCCTCTATTGTTTGACTACCGGGAATCGAAACAAATGGCTATCGAAGACCCAGCAGGGCTTTGACTCGCCGCTCGTCGCATTTTTTGACCGTCGTAGGACGACGCAGTGACCGGCGTCGTTTACTGGTTTTGTGAACCATCAGGTGACTGTGGAAGGCTTTCGCGCGCTTGACTTTCCCTCTGGCAGTAATTTTAAACCGCTTTTTTGCACCACTGTTGGTTTTCAGTTTGTGTCCCATCAGTGTTTCAGCCCCTTGCCTGTGAAACAGTTCTTATTGTGCTTTTTCTTTCCGCTTCCCCGACTTCTTCGATTCGGGCACGAGGATGACGTACATGTGCCGCTTTTCGCTTTTGATCGGATGCTCGACTTTCGCAATGTCCGAGACGGCGTCAACGAAGCGCTGGAGGAGTTCGACCCCGCTGTCCTGATGGAGCATTTCTCGACCCCGGAAGATCACCGTGGCTTTGACCCGGTGTCCTGCTTCCAGAAATTCCCGGGCGTGTCGAACTTTGAAGTCAAAGTCGTGTTTGTCCGTGT
>JALWUI010000113.1:8936-18608 GCA_027082775.1 Candidatus Kapaibacterium sp. | reverse complement strand
AAGAAGTAGAGCAGTTGCGGGAAGAGCAACTGATCCGCCTGGAGCGCATTACCGGGATGTCGCGGGAAGATGCAAAGAAGTATTTGCTGGACTCAATGGTAGAAGAAGCGAAAACAGAGGCAGCTTGGATGATTAAGGAGATTCGGGATCAGGCGCGGGAAGAAGCCAAGAAGCAGGCGCAAAAGATCGTGGTGGAAGCAATTCAACGTACTGCTACGGATTATGCGATTGAAAACACTGTTTCGGTGGTCAATCTGCCCAGCGATGAGATGAAGGGGCGGATCATCGGACGGGAAGGGCGGAATATTCGTGCCTTTGAAGCAGCCACCGGCGTGGATCTTATCATTGATGATACTCCTGAAGCAGTGCTGATTTCCTGCTTTGATCCCCTCCGTCGTGAAATTGCGCGCCGGGCGCTGGAGCGCCTGGTCAGCGACGGGCGTATTCATCCGTCCCGGATTGAGGAAGTGGTGAACAAAACGAAAAAAGAAATGGAGGATGAGATCCGGGAGGTTGGAAAACAGGCGTTGCTGGAATTGGGCATTCACAATGTCCATCGGGAAATTGTGCGTCTTATTGGTCGAATGAAGTATCGTTACAGTTACGGGCAGAACCTGTTAGCGCACTCCATTGAAGTTGCCCGCCTGGCAGCCATTATGGCAGCGGAATTGGGGCTGGATGTTCGACTGGCAAAGCGGGCAGGATTGCTCCACGATATTGGGAAGTGTGTGGAGGAAGAAGGTCCGCACGCCTTGATCGGTTATGAAATTGCGAAGCGGTATCGGGAGCATCCGATCGTTGCCAATGCCATTGGTTCCCATCACGATGAGATGGAGATGATGAGTCCCATAGCGGCTCTGGTTCAGGCAGCCGATGCGATTAGTGGTGCCCGACCCGGCGCCCGACGTGAGTCGCTGGAGCATTACATTAAACGGCTGACTGCACTGGAGGAAATTGCCTCCAGTTTCGAGGGCGTGGTGCAAAGCTACGCCATTCAGGCGGGTCGGGAAATCCGGGTGATTGTCGAGCCCGAACGAATCGATGATCTGACGGCGGATACCATCGCACACGAAATCGC
Organism: Candidatus Kapaibacterium sp.; assembly: GCA_027082775.1. GTDB lineage: Bacteria > Bacteroidota > Ignavibacteria > Kapaibacteriales > WFXC01 > WFXC01. The sequence continues at coordinate 17,530 of JALWUI010000113.1, read as the reverse complement.
CAAGCGAATCGAAGAAACGATGGAGTATCCGGGACAAATCCGGGTTACGGTGATCCGGGAAAAGCGGAGTATTGCCTACGCCCGCTAAGCACTCTTCTCGGCTGCTTGCTACAGATTGTGCGGTAGGAACTGGTCCGGGAAACACCAGTACAAGGAATTTGTGTGCCGCTGCGGCAATACGGTCAATACTTGAGTGTCTCTGGGATTGTCTGGTAGCTTAACAACAGAGGGAAGAGTAATGACGCGGCGCTTTGACGAGAGCGCAGCGCGGAAGTACGGGATCGATCCAGCGGAGATTGTGCAGCAAGTAGACATTGAAAAAAACCTTGCAGTTCTGGGTAACGATCTTACCTTTATTGATGTGCGAGAAAAGGAGCGTACAAAACACGTCCATCGGCTTCACCCCTATTTGGGCAAGTTCATTCCACAGTTAGTAGAGCTGTTCTTGCGGAAGTTCTTTCGTCCAGGGGAGTGGGTGATTGATCCTTTTGCCGGTTCGGGAACGACCTTAGTCGAAGCAAACATCTTAGGTATCCACGCCGTCGGCATTGAACTCTCTCCATTTAATGTGTTGATCCAGCAAGTCAAGCTGCAAAAGTATGATATTGCTGCGTTAGAAAAAGAGGTGCTGGATGCGCTGCACCGAACACAACGCTTTAGTCAGCAACTGCGACAGGGCACAGGAACATTGTTTAGTACGGTGTCGAAGCGGTTTGAGACCTCCAGCGAGTATCTACAAACGTGGTTTGCTGATCAAGCCTTGCAAGAGATTTTGTTTTATCGTAGCATTATTCCGGACTATCGGTATCAGGACGTGTTACGCGTCATCTTATCACGTGCTGCCCGGTCGGCTCGTTTAATTCCACATTACGATTTGGCGAGGCCGAAAAAGCCAGTGCGAACACGCTACTGGTGCATTAAACACAAGCGGTATTGTGAACCGATTCAGGAAGCAATAAAGTTTCTGAGACGGTACAGTCTGGATACTATCAAGCGGCTCAAAGAGTTTGATCAACTTCGAACTGACGCTCAAACTCTGATTCTCCAAGGAGATGCACGGACTGTTTCGTTGCCCATTCAGCGCCCGTTGGATGGCGTCTTTACTTCTCCACCGTACGTTGGGGTTATTGATTATCACGAACAGCACCGATACGCGTACGAGCTTTTCGATTTTCCACGACAAGATGATCTGGAAATTGGACCAGCATTTAAAGGGCAGAGCAAGAAAGCTCAGCAGGAATATGTGGAGGGAATTGTGAAAGTGTTTCAAAATCTGATTCCATTTTTGCGTCCAGATGCCAAGGTTTTTGTTGTTGCAAATGACAAGTTTCAATTGTATCCGGAAATTGGGCGGCGGTGCAACTTCGAGTTGGTTGATCTTTTTCACCGTCCTGTGCTGATGCGTACGGAGCGAGACGCCAATCGGTACTTTGAGTCCATTTTCTACTTTCGGAACCGAAACTAATGGGATTGGCTCCCAGCACGAGAAAAAAGATTTTACAACTCATTCTGAATACAGTTCGGGCGAAGTTGGAAAAATATCGCCCTGAGACTACCGCTATGCCCTTTCACCACCGGTTGCTGGGAAGAGATCGATATGCGCTGTTTTCTTTTATCCAATCGATCAATACGGTGTTGGGAACAAGCATTTGGGAACAGACAGCAGAAATTTTGGCGAAAGCAGCCGGGTATACGGTACAACGACAGTACAAACTCTGCGGATACATCAACGAGGCTACTTCCGTAGCAATCGATCGGTATTGTGTGCAGTTAAGTCAAGGGATACGATCACCGCGTAAAGCAGAGGAGCTGCGAATGATTCGCCAAACCATTCGAGCCGCGCCTCTGGAGAAACATCCTGCTTTGACCGTTGATCTATTTCTGAAAATCGGTAGGCAGGAGAATTTTATAGAGATTACCAGCGCAAAACCGAACAAGAAGGAATTTGTATTTTTGAAAACGAGACTCCTTCTCTGGACAGCTTTGCGGCTCAGCCAGGAACAAAAAGCTCAGTTGATGATACGCATAGCTATGCCGTACAATCCGTACGAACCAAAGCCATATCAGCGATGGACTGCTGCGAATTTATTTGATGAGTCCTCTGGTGAGATACTAATCGGCGCAGCGTTCTGGAATTTTGTTGCTGGAGACGAGGTTTATGAGGAGTTACTGGAGGTGTTTCAGCAAGCGGGGGATATTTTACGTGGAGAAATCGGTCAGCACTTTTCGTCTTTCGGCTGAGGCTTCAGGAAAATGGAACTGATTGTTAGTCCATTGCTGAAGTCCAGCCGGCGCCAGGTGCGGTAGGGAAGAATCCCAGGCTGGTATTCCCGTCGTTCGGCATTGTCTAACAGCAGAAAGCCGCCGGGCTTGAGTTTGGGTTCCGCATTGAGTAAGCAGCTTACTCGCTCCCGCCCATCGACAACGATGAAGTCAAAGAACGCATCGGGAAATTGCAGGATTGCGTCGGCATACTGTTCGTATTGCGGCTTGCCTGGCACGTAGCCGCTTTGTGCCCACCACGGTGTCCGCGGTTTTGCAGGGTCGAATGCAGGTTTGTGAGGAGGGATCAGGATCAGCTCGACTTTGTCCTGTAATTGTGCCTGTTGGATCATCTGGCGAACGGTTTCGTACCATTGCCGATCGTGTTCGACAGTGTAGAGCTTGTGCACGCGTTGGGCAAAAAAGAGCGTGCTTCGACCGCTCCCCCATTCAAAACCAACCATCGAGGGATGGAGATGGCGTTTGAGCCAGCGAATAGCGCCGTAGGTAAGCCACGGATAGTCCGGGTGGAGGCGGAGCCAGGAGTAGTAAATCGCCTTCAGCGGTAGCCGAATGATCCGCTTGGCAAAGTCCAGCCACCAGGGATCTTCAAAGAAGCGCGCAACAGTGATCATCCGATTCTACCGGATCCACACGGTTTTAATGTTCACAAATTCCCGAATACCGAAAACCGACAATTCCCGTCCATATCCCGACGCTTTGATGCCACCAAACGGCAATCGAGGATCGGAGCGGACAAAGGCGTTGACAAAGCAGTTGCCCGCTTCCAGGTGTTCGCGAGCGATCCGTTCGGCTTTCTCCAGATCCTGCGTAAAGACGGCGGCACCCAGTCCGTAGGAAGAGCTGTTTGCCAGTTGCACCGCTTCGTATTCATCAGCAGCAGGAATGATCGCTGCCACGGGTCCAAAGGTTTCCTCATCAAATACCGGCATCCCTTTCTGCACATCTGCCAGGACCGTCGGAGGATAGAATGCTCCGGGGCGATCGGGGATTGTTCCACCGAGCAGGAGGCGAGCACCTTGCTGCACGCTCCGGACTACCTGCTGGTGAAGGCTGTCGCGCAGATCTGTGCGCGCCTGTGGACCAAGATCAATGCCATCGTCCAGAGGGTTCCCCATTACTTTGGAACGCATAGCCTCTACAAATTTCTCGACGAATCGCTCATAGATGGGGTGAACGACAATGAACCGCTTGGCTGCAATGCAGCTTTGCCCGCTGTTGATCAGTCGCGACGTGACGCAGGTTTCAACGGTCGGATCCAGATCCGCATCTTCCAGCACCACGTAGGGATCACTGCCTCCCAGTTCCATTACGGTTTTCTTCAATTCCGATCCAGCGATAGCTGCTACTGCCTGACCCGCGGCAGTACTGCCAGTCAGCGTAACACCCCGAATAAGCGGATGGCGGATAACGGGTTCCACAGCGGACGATGGTAGAATGAGCGTGGCAAACAGTCCTTTGGGAGCGCCGGCTTCGTACAGCAGGTGCTCAATTGCTAAGGCGCAGCCAGTAACGTTGGAAGCGTGTTTGAGCACCACCGCATTGCCCGCCATAAGAGCGGGAGCTAAGAAGCGAAACACCTGCCAGAACGGGAAGTTCCACGGCATAATCGCCAGAAGAACGCCCAGCGGTTCAAAGTGGACGTAGCTGCGCGAAGCGTCCGTTTCGACGGGAATATCCTGTAAAAATTCTTCTCCCTTTTCGGCGTAGTACTCGCATACCCACGCGCATTTTTCGATTTCTGCAACGCCCTGAGCTAACGGTTTGCCCATCTCTTCTGCCATCAGCCTGGCAAAATCGTTTTTCTGAACTCGCAGCAGTTCAGCAGTGCGTCGCAGCAGGAATTGTCGCTCTGCAAACACGGAGCGACGCCACTCCTGAAATGCCAGTTCCGCTTTTTCTATTCGTTCCTCAACTTCGTCGGGCGTATGAACGCGGTATTTCTGGATTTGCTCACCGGTTGCAGGGTTAATCGAAACCAGATGTTGTGCCATCAGATGTTCCCCCCACCGCTTGATTCCACGAACTTTGTTAAATTTGAGTTTCAGTGCTAACGTAAAACGGAAACGGCAATTGGATGGGGCAAACAAAGGGGATCATTTTAGCAGGGGGACGGGGCACGCGGCTATTCCCGATCAGTCAGGTTGCCAGCAAGCAGTTGCAGCCGGTGTATGATAAGCCGATGATCTACTACCCACTGTCAACCTTGATGCTGGCAGATATTCGGGAGATTCTCATTATTTCAACGCCCGAAGACACCCCGCGATTCCAGCAGTTGTTAGGAGATGGTCACCAATGGGGCATCCAGTTGGCGTATGCTGTACAGCCGCAGCCCGGCGGGATCGCTGAAGCCTTCATCTATGGCGCCGACTTTATTGGAGCGGATCAGGTGTGTCTGATCCTGGGCGACAACCTTTTTTATGGCAAGCTGGATTTTCTTCGACGGGCATTGCAGAATAATCCCGGCGGCACAGTCTTTGGCTATCCAGTTAAGGATCCACACCGCTACGGCGTCATTGAATTTGCCCCCGATGGCAGCGTGCGACGGATTGTGGAGAAGCCGAAAGAACCGCCGTCAAACTATGCCATTCCCGGACTCTATGTGTATACGGCAGATGTAGTGGACATTGCACGATCGCTGAAGCCCAGTGCACGGGGAGAGCTGGAAATTACCGATGTCAATAACGCCTATTTGGCGCAGGGACGGTTGCGCGTGGAGCTGATGGGACGCGGCATTGCCTGGCTGGATACCGGTACGCCTCAGGCGTTGCTGGAAGCCAGCCTGTTCATTCATACCATTGAGCAACGGCAGGGATACAAAATTGCCTGTCTGGAAGAAATTGCGCTCATTCGCGGTTTCATTTCCCCTGAAAATTACTACCAATACGTCTCTGCCTTTCCGGATAGCGAATATAAAGCTTATTGTCAGCAGGTTTGGTATGAATATCAGCGAGGAACGTATGCATACACATACTCACCAGCACGGTCGCTCTGATCGACGGTCGCTCTTCATTGCTATCGCAGTGACCGGTACGATTTTCATTGCAGAGGTTGTGGGAGGCTTGCTCAGTCGCAGCTTGGCGCTGCTGTCCGACGCCGGGCACATGCTGACCGATCTGCTGTCGCTGCTGGTGGCATTGCTGGGACTCAGCTTTGCGATGCGACCGCGAGACCAGGTGCCGCCCCGGTACACTTACGGCTATCGTCGTCTGGAAACGATCACGGCACTGTTTAACGCTGTGACCCTTTTGTTGATGTGTGTGTATATCGTGTACGAAGCGGTTGAGCGGCTGCTGTCCGATCCGGTGCCTATCCAACTGCCGCTGATGATGGGAGTTGCAGCGGTTGGGTTGGTTGGCAACATTATTAGCGCGCAATTCCTTCGCCATTCCCATAGTTTAAATGTGCGCAGTGCCTACTTGCACGTGTTAATGGACTTGCTGTCTTCGGTGGCAGTTCTCATTGGAGGAGGAATAATATGGTTGACAAGAGCCTATTGGATTGATCCAGTGCTGTCGGTGCTGATTGTCATTTTCATCATTCGTTCGGCTTTGCCAATCCTTCGCCGGTCAATGAACATCCTGCTGGATGCAGCACCGCCGAATCTGGATGTTGCCACCGTTACCCGCCTGATGCAAACTGTTGAAGGAGTGCGGAACGTGCACGATGTGCACATCTGGCAGTTGAGCGATCGAACGTGTGCAATGAGTGCGCATGTGGTTGTAGACAATGCGGCAGATCGCGATACGATTCTACGCCGGCTGCAGCAGTTAGTGCGGGAGCAGTTCCAGATTCAGCATGCCACTTTCCAGATTGAATCGGCGGCGTATGCTCAGCAGGAAGCGTGCATCGAATGTCGGCTGGATCAGTCCCCTGAACCACACGAACAAAAATTGGCAGTATCCCCGGTTGTTGCACAGCGTTCTTCTCCACCAACCAAAGATGAAGGTGGTTCCCTATAGCCTCAATGGGAAATGCTATGCACCATTAGGGGGTATCGAGTATGGGGGGGCGGGTGTCCGTCGGGGTGGAGGGCATCCGGGCTGGACGAGATGGTGAAATGGCAATGATGTCGGACAGGAGGAGGCGGATGTGCTTAAGACTTTTGTCATCATAGCCGCTTGTTTGTGCAAAGAGGGTTGTTGGAGAGAAACAGAGAATAATGGGGCAGGAAGAAGCAGGTGAGTTGCTGTCAGAGGATGCCTTGCACCAGACTTTGCGCCGGCATTTTGGCTTTGCTACTTTTCGCCCCGGACAGCAACAGGTGATCGAGGCAGTATTCCGGGGCAAGGATGTGCTGGCGATTTTTCCTACCGGTGGTGGAAAATCGCTGTGTTATCAATTGCCAGCAGTGATGGTGCCGGGCATCGTTTTGGTGCTCTCTCCGCTGATTGCCCTGATGGAGGATCAGGTGTATGGATTGCGGCAGAAGGGAATTCCCAGCGTTGCATTGCATAGCAATTTGAGTCGTGGTGAGGTGCAGCGCCGAATGCACCTCCTCCAGCGAGAGCCTCAGGGGTTGCTGTACGTAGCGCCGGAACGCTTGCAGGATGAGCAGTTCCAGCGTTTTCTGCGCATGCTTCCACTCCGCTTCATTGCAGTGGATGAAGCGCACTGCATTTCTGAATGGGGACACGATTTCCGTCCTGCCTATCGGCTGATCCCCGCTTTTTTCCAGCGACTGGCTTATCGTCCGCCGATCATTGCGCTGACAGCTACGGCAACACCAGAGGTTCGACAGGATATTATCGATACGTTGCAGTTGCAACAGCCGGTGGTGATTGTTCAGAGCTTTTACCGAAAAAATTTGTTTCTGGATGTTGTCCGGACGGAGCAGAAAGAAGCAAAAGTGTTGCAGGCATTGGAACAGTGCGATGGCGCTGCGATCTGCTACGGTGCAACCCGCCAGCAGGTGGAACGCCTGGCCCATTTTCTGCATTGCAATGGTATTGCTGCGTTGCAGTATCACGCAGGGATGAAAGAGGAGCAGCGGAACTTCGTACACGAAGAGTTTCTGCGTCGAAGCCGACCGGTCATCGTTGCAACATCGGCTTTTGGAATGGGCATCGACAAACCCAACATTCGCACAGTCATTCACTACACACCACCGCTGACCTTAGAGGGATATTACCAGCAGGTGGGGCGAGCGGGACGGGATGGAGCATCAGCGCGGGCGCTGTGCCTGTACCACCGCCGGGATTTTGCGCTGCTGAAGCAACTGGTTGCCTATGCCTATCCGCCTGAGCCGCTGGTGCAACGGGTCTATGAAAGCATCGGAGCAGTGATGCGACACTCCTCTGATACTCAATGGCAGTCGTTGAACGTGCAGCAGCTTGCCGAACAGGCTGAGGTGACCGTAGGGCAGGTGCAGCAGGTGCTGCGTTTTTTGCAGAAGCACCGTATTTTCCAGTGGTGGGAGGTTGCACCAGCGTTGAAAGTTCAGATTACCACATCCAGAGAGCGGCTGGAACAACTCTATGGGGGGTTGCCAGAGGAACAACGCCGGTATCTGGAAGCGTTGCTTCGAACGGTTGGTTCCGCTGCTTTCGCTGAACCGGTGGAGATAGATCTCCATCAGGTGAGCCGAAAGTATGGGCTGGAGGCACATCAGTTTGCGCTTTTCCTCCAATCGCTTGAGCAGCGTCGCATCGTACGCCGCCTGGCGCTGTCCGGCGATCTGATTCGTTCCTCGACACTCTCACCATTTGAGCAGTTGCCGATCGACTGGAAGCACCTGGAAAAGCGGCGGATGGTCGCCTTGCGGAAGTTGCAGCAACTGTGGGCGTTTCTGGAAAGCGCATCGTGTAAATTCCAGCTTTTGCTCCAGTACTTTGGTGAATCCTTCCCGCAATCCTGCGGTCATTGCGTATCGTGTGTGCAGCATCCACCTTCTTCTGGACGAGCAAAGGCGGAACGTTCCATACCAGCTCCACTCCAGCAATCGATGGCGCAGGCACCGCTGTTGCAGAAACAGCAAAGCACAGTAGAGGCGAACCCCAGGACACCGATGACTGCAAATCGGTTGCAGCAAGATCAGACGGTGGAAAAGACCGCTCCGAAGATGGGGCAGCAGGGCAAGCACAGGGAGTGTGGCATCCGTTTGAATGGCGCCGTTCCTGAGCCAGAAACTGCGATCGTGATGCAGGGGTGGCGGCGTTTGCGCCAGCGGTGGGCAAAGCAGTTGCAACGGGAACCGCTGACCATTGTGACGGATGCACAATTAACGGCGTTGCTTCCCTTACGCCCCGCGATTTTGCAAACCTGGCAGAAAAGTGGTGTCGTGTCAGAATTTTTTCTCCAGACCTGTGCTT
>JALWUI010000113.1:0-8926 GCA_027082775.1 Candidatus Kapaibacterium sp. | reverse complement strand
GCTTCTTCCTTTCTTCAGACCTTGGAACGATTGTGGCGGCAGAAGTTGCCGTATTCCTTGCGACATACCGCAGCGGCAGCGGTGTCAGGGTATTCGTTGACTGCGATTGCCCGGCGACGTCGATTAAAAGAAGCGACAATCGCCCGCCATCTTGCGACATTGCTGCTGGCAGGTTATCCCCTCGATCCGACTCGCTGTGTCGCTACAACCTTGATCCGGCAGGTTGATGCGTACTTACAAACGGCACCCCAGGCGACGGTCGAAGAGGTGGCGCAGGTGCTTTCCGTTCCCTTCCCGCCATTGTGCGTTGCTTACGCAGCAGTTCGTGCAGGGTATAGTGTGTAAATCGGCGGCAGCGCAGGGTGCCAGAGAAAACTACTTCTGGTGTGAGTGCTCTTTATGAGAGCAATGCTGAGGATCGCTACAGACAGCGAAGATCTGGAAGGAATGCTTCAGCGGAACAAATCCCAGGGATTCGCTGATTTTCTGCTGAATATCCCGAAGAATTTTTTCCTGAAATTCCACGATGTGACCGCACTGAGTACAGATGAGATGATCGTGTTCCGGCAGTTTATCCGCCAGTTCGTATCGGGCGCCTCTGCCAAAATGGTGTTGTACCAGAATGCCGCATTCCGTCAGCAGCTCCAGCGTGGAGTACACGGTTGCTCTCGCTACGTGCCAGCCGTGCTGCAGCATCGATTGGTACAGCTCATCGGCAGTGAAATGATCAGTTCGTTGCAGCGCGGCTGAAAGCACGTGCAGGCGCTCCTGTGTGACCCGGTGTCCCCGTTGCCGAAGGAACGCAATAAAACGCTGCTGGATCTCTTCAGTGTTCAGCGCTTTTGTTCGTCCGTGTTGCTGCTGGCTTTTCATTGATCGCGTATCTTCTCTTTTGGCTATCCAGACGCAAGCTCCCCGGCGAAATTATACCAAGGGAGAGCAGCAAATCGTTATAGCCGATTCGATGCTGGACAAACAAAACAGGAGTTGCCAATGCCCAATGTTCCCGTTCCAGAAGTGCGGAATCCGGATGATCCGGTGGAATATTGTCGTGCTTTCATCGAATTGGTGCGCATTTTGCGTCGGGAATGCCCCTGGGATCGAAAGCAGACGCACGAAACGATTGCCCACCTGCTGATCGAAGAGGCGTACGAAACGCTGGAAGCAATCCGGGAGGGTGGCGATGCAGAGTTGTCGAAGGAATTAGGGGATTTATTGCTGCACGTTGTGATGCACAGCGTGATTGCTGAGGATCGGGGTGCTTTTACCCTTCAGGATGTCATTGCCCGGGAAATGCGGAAGTTGATCGATCGCCATCCACACGTGTTCGGTGAGGTCGAAGTGTCAGGCGAGGAAGAAGTCAAGCAGAACTGGGAGCGATTGAAGTTGAAAGAACAGGGACGCAAGTCGTTGCTGGAAGGAGTTCCGAAGCACCTTCCGGCGCTGCTGCGGGCGCAGCGAATTCAGGAAAAAGTTTCACGCGTTGGGTTTGACTGGCAGGATGCGCAGCGGGCGTTTGAGAAAGTGGAGGAAGAATTGCAGGAGGTCAAAGCCAGATTGAAGGATCAGGATACCGAGGGATTGCAGCGGGAATTCGGAGATTTACTCTTTGCGCTGGTCAATGTCCTCCGTCTGCTGGGTATTGTAGCAGAGGATGCATTGCAACAGACGAACGATCGATTTATTGAGCGGTTTCAGTACATCGAGCAGCAGGCAGCCGAGCAGGGACGGTCGTTGCAGGCAATGTCTCTGGAAGAGATGGATCAGCTATGGGAACAGGCGAAACAGTACCTGCCGTCCTGAAGCGCCGGGGCTGGTATACGGGCGTTGTTCTGGTGAGTTTCTTTATGCTTCTGTCCTCACTTCCGGCACAGCCAATAGGATGGGGTGTAGCATTGCAGGGAGGAGTGGTGCAATTGCGTGGCAGCTTCGAGCAGTTACCAAATTTTCCGTACCGCCCTGGAGTTTTTCAGAATGCCAGTGGCTGGTATGGTGCAGCTCTTGCCCGGTTGCGCTATCCAGCAAATGCGGAGTTTGCTGTTTCGTTATCGGCGGGTTATCAATACCAGCAGTCGCAGTGGACAAAACTGCAGCAAACAGTCGGAATCGTCTTTGGCAATCCCCAAACGGTGGTGATCGAGCATCAGTTAAATGGAGAGCATCACCGATTGATCGGAGAGCTGTCAGTGGAATGGTCGCCCGTACCGTGGTTCTCCATAACTGGCGGTGGTTTTGCAGTGTATCCACTTCGCAGTGTCTTCCGCCAGCGGGAAGTTATTCGACAGCCGCCGGGAGCAACCTTTGTGGGCAGTGGCACGGCGACGCAACAGTTAGCCGCTGGGGACGTTGCTGTTGAAACGCCGTGGTGGGGACTGGCAGCAGGACTTCAGTTTCGTTTCAACCTGACGCCGCCGCTGCAACTTGTTTCTGGTATGAGTGGTGCGATGGGCTTACAGCCGTGGTGGAAAGCCGGGGATGTCCGGGAGCAGCAAGTGGGAGGAAGTGTAGCGCTACACTGGCATTTCCCGTCCCCAAAACCCGTGTATCGGGATACGGTTTTTCGTCGGGACACGGTGGTGAAGGTTACCGCAGCGGTTCAGCAACCCCAGCTCCGGCTGGATACCACCCGTGTGACCGTGACCCGCGTGGAAACATCTGATGCGATTCGGGAACGGACAGAGATATTTGAACGCTATGTGCGGCTGCAACCGGACATCCGCCCGTTTTTAGCAGCTTCGATTCGCACTGCCTTTGTGCTTAAAAACGGTATCGAAACGGAAAAGGCACAGTTGCGGATCGAAGAGTTGTTGTCGTACAATTATGTCCCGTTGCTGCGCTACCTGTTTTTTGATCTGGGACAGGACACGCTTCCTGCCCGGTATCGGCGGCTTTCGCCATCGGCTGCGGAGCGCTTTGCGATCCGGTCGGAGTTCTTTGATACCCCGCTGGCAGTGTACTACCACGTGCTGAACATTGTAGGATTGCGGCTTCGCCGGTCGCTGTCGGCACGGTTGACCATCACAGGATGCAATGCTGGAGCAATAGAGAGAAATGATCAGAGCCTGTCGCAGCGGCGGGCAGCGTTTGTGCGGCGCTATTTGCAGTCGGTGTGGCATATTGATCCTGCACGGTTGCAGGTGCAGAGCCGGGGATTGCCGGCGAATCCGTCGCCGCTGAGTCAGCCGCAGTCCATTGAGGAAAACGCACGGGTCGAATTAGCTGCAACCGATCCAGAAGTCTTTGCTCCGGTGACCCTGGTGGACACCCTCCGAATAGTTGATCCTCCAACCATTCGTTTCCGTCCGCGTGTTGTCAGTGAGGCAGGTGTTGCACGGTGGCGATTGCGGGTGTGGCAACAGGATCGTACGCTCTTTCAGCAGGAAGGAACGACATCTCCTCCGTCGGTGCTGGACTGGGAAATGAATCCACAAGCCGGGATTCTGCTGGCGAACCAGCCCGTGTCCTATCAGTTCGAGGTGGTCGATAGTGCTGGACAGCGATTTCAAACGCCAGTAGCGCAGTTCGTTTTTGTCCAGCAGCATCACCAGCGCAAGCAGCGGCGGCAGATTGGTGACCGGATCATCGAACGGTATACGTTGATCCTGTTTGATTTTGACAAAGCAGAGCTAAAGCCAGAACACAAGCGGTATCTGGACTGGATTCGCCAGCAAATACCGGAGGGAGCAACGGTGACGGTTATTGGTACGACAGACACGCTGGGGAATGAGCCGTACAACCGTGAGTTGTCGCGTCGTCGAGCCCAGGCAGTTGCCGAGTACCTCCGTTTGCCCAATGTCCGCATTATCGGGCAGGGAGAAGCAATAGGCGAATATCGATACCCGGAGCAGCGGTTTTATCATCGAACGGTGCACATTATTGTCGAGTTCCGGCGCCCGCATCGTTAACTGAGGGCAACGTCCAGCACCATCATCACAGTAAATCCTACGATAGCACCGACGGTTGCCGTATCGGTGTGTTTGTGCAACTGCGATTCAGGGATCAGTTCCTCAATGACCACGTAAATCATTGCGCCGGCGGCGAATGCCATAGCGTAAGGAAGCAGCGGTTTCACGTACGTGACGGCAGCCGCTCCCAGCACGCCGCCGATGGGTTCCACCATAGCAGAGAGATGGCCGAAGTGAAAACTTTTCCATCGGGGAAATCCTTCCCGGCGCAGCGGTGCGGCAACCGCAAGTCCTTCAGGGAAATTTTGCAAGCCAATTCCGAGCGCTAAAGCCAGAGCACCACCCAGACTGGCACTTTCGGCACCTGCATACACTGCGCCAAACGCAACGCCAATAGCCAGTCCTTCGGGAAAGTTGTGAATGGTAATTGCCAGAATCAGGAGGATACTGCGATGCCAGTGGGTAGGAAGACCTTCTGCTTCTTCCAGTGGATAATCCAGGTGGAGGTGGGGAATGAGCTTATCAGTAATCCACAGGAAAGCAGCGCCAAGAAGGAAACCCGTTGCAGCCGGAATCCATGCAGGAATTCCGCTATCTTCTGCCATTTCAATGGCGGGTGCCAGCAACGACCAGTAACTGGCAGCGATCATTACACCAGCAGCAAAGCCCAGCATCGCATCCAGCACGGTACGGTTGACTTCTTTGAACAAAAACACCGTAGCGGCGCCGAGTGCTGTTACGCCCCATGTAAAACACGTTGCAAGCAGCGCCTGCCACACTGGATGCAGATCAACAAACCACGATGGAAGCATTTTTCCCTTTCCTTGCCTGTGAACATTCCCGTTGGTTTATGGGACATTCTTCGTTTGGACAAGCAAAGCCGATATTACGAATGAGCTTCCGGATTCTTGCTGCTCAATGCAGCGAGCCCTTCGTAAATAAAGGGATTTTTCCGGAGCTGGAGATAAGTTTCGGTGGAGATTGCTGTCCACGGTGCTACCTGCTGGTAGAATCGGCGATAGCTATCCCAGACCGTTTTAATGTCCTGTCGGGTTGCAGCGATGTCGTCCAGCACTTCAACCGTGGCTTTTTTGAGAGCGATGAGCACTTCTTCCGGAAAACGGCGGATCTGGACATTGGGAAATTGCTGCTGAAGCTGGGCAAAGCTTTCAGCGTTCTTTGCCGTGAATTCACTCCAGGTTTCCAGTGCTGTTGCTCGCGCAGCCACGTGGAGCAGTTGCTGGAATTCCCTGGGCAGCCGATCGTACGCTGCTTTGTTAATCAAGATCTGCAACTCGGCTGCCGGTTCGTGCCAGCCGGTGTAGTAATACGAAGCAATTTGCTGGAAGCCCATTGACAGATCCAGATGCGGTCCAACCCATTCCAGCGCATCAATGACGTTGCGTTCCAGCGCCTGATAGAGTTCTCCAGCCGGTAAATTGATCACCTGAACGCCCAGGCGTGCCATTACTTCCCCTGCCAGCCCCGGAATCCGCATTTTCAAGCCCTGTAGATCCTGCAACCCCCGAATTTCTTTCCGAAACCACCCGCCCATCTGTACGCCCGTGTTGCCAGCGTTCAGGGAGACCAGCCCGTAGCGTGAGTATGCCTGCTGCATCAACGCTTCGCCACCGCCGTACAGAAACCACGCTGTCTGTTCAATGGCAGTCATACCGAAGGGCAAAGTGGTAAAGAAGGAAAAAATCGGATCTTTGCCTTTCCAGTAATAGGACGCAGAATGTCCCATTTCATATTGCCCATCTCGTACCATATCGAAAACGCCGAATGCTGCCTTGTGTTTGCTGGCAGAGTCCACCTCGATAACCAATTTGCCGTGCGATAAGGTGGCAACGTACTGAGCGAACCGTCGGGCACCGGTCTCAAAAATGGGAAAGCCGGCGGGCCAGGACGTTGCCATTCGCCACCGGTACGTTGTGTGAATCGCAGGACCAGCGGACTGCTCTGGTTGTTGCTGCTGGCAGGCAACTGCCCCTAAGGCAGTCATTCCCAGAAGGGATAACATTTCGCGCCGCTTCATATTCCTTCCCGAAATGTTGCACATATGTCCGAAATAGATCTGCAATTTAAAAAACCCGCTCGTTTCAGCCGACGATGTGCAGCAGACAGGTAGCACCTTATCGGTAAATTGGGAGCGGCGCTGCAAAGTAGCGCAGGGACAAAAGCATCGAGCTGCAAGCACGGATACACTGGCAGTGCAGCCTACCGCGGCGGAGAGGAGAGGGAATGTTGCTGCACGATTTGGAATTGCCGTTTGGATCGGTCTTCTGCCCAGGTGTACACGGCAATGCGGTCGATGTGCAAACGTACAGATGGAGGTTGCACGGTGGCGATCCAGCGGAGTGCTGCCCGCTGTGCCCGCTTTCCATACCGCCGGTTGGGACGAGCAATGGTGATGTGCGGTAGCGGATCGCGAGAATCCGGTTGTTTCCCCACTGCATCGGCTAAGGGGTGCCGCCACTGCGCAATGAGGTGGGCGGCATAGTCTCTGCCTTCGTCCAGCTCGAAAGAAAGTGCTGTTACGAAAGAGCGGCGGGGAAGGGCTCGAAGGGAATCGAGAGTGATGTCAAATGGTGCCGCTGTGAGCGTTGCAAATTCCCGGATCAGTGCTTCCTGTTGCCACGGCTGCAAAGGTCCCAGAAAGCAGATGGTCAGATGCACATCGTCTGGGTGAAATCGCCGAAGTTCTGGCGGCGCTGTCTGTAAGACCCGCTCGATCCAGTGGTCGGTGTTGGGAATGGGAAATGCTACGAACCAGTTTGCCATCGCACCTGCTGAACGTTCTTTGACGCTTTCCGTGGACCAAACAAAAAGTAGTTGTGGGTGGCAAGCAACAGTGGACGGTCTCTACCCAGCGCACGGAGGACCAGTCTGGTGTGCTGCGTTTCACCAGTCAGAGCATAGTAGAGCACGAACAGGGAATCGGGAATATGCTGGATAGCAAGAAGCATCTGGACAGGATCGGTGCGGTGGATGGGAAACTTTGAAAATTGATCCCAGAAAGAAGGTGGGCGCTGTAAATACCACTGGAGTTGTGGATTCCACTGATCTGCTGGATTGTGGTGATGGTACACATACCCGATTCGCGTCACCGGGAGTCGGGTAAGAACCGTGGCAGTCAACCGAGCACCACTGGCCAGATGCTGAAAACTGGTGGCGTTTATGCCTGCAATCCGGACGAAAAGCAAGATGATCAGTGCAGGAACAGCGATGGCGTGCAGCCGGCTACCCACCTGCTGGAGCACATCTTTCGGGAAGATAGTTGCACTCAGCAGCACCCAGAGAGCAAAGCCCGCAAAAAGGGGCATTTCGCTGTGCCAATCTCCGGAACGAAGGGCGGAGCGGAGGGGTGGAGAAAGTGCCCACCACAGCACAAGGAAAGAACCAAGGAGCAGCGTCCATTGCCACCGGAGACCAAGAAGGGATCGGCGCAGCAGCGCCAGCCCATAGAGCGATAACAAAAGCAGCGGAGGAATCACAAAGACGCTATAATGCGGCATTTTCGTTGCGCTCAGGCTCAGCACCACACTGCCTGCCACTGCCCAGAGGAGCAGGAGGCGAAGGAGCAGGGAACGTCGCCGCCACGATCGGGCGATCACAGCTATCGGTGGTGCGGCAAGAATGAACAGGGGATTGGCAATAAGAAGTTGATTGGCATAATACCACCACTGGCGGCTATTGTTTTCTACTGTGGTTGTGAGATGAGGAAGGCGCAGCACCGCAGAGAAGTGATCGGGATAAGTTGCAAGCATCGTTCCGTACCACAGCGCAGCCGGGAGTATGCCAAGAAGCAGTGCGGTAATCGCCAGACCTCGCTTACCTCGAAAATCCGGATCGAACAGGGCATAGAAGAGGAAAGCAGCGGGGAGCAAAGAAATGGCGTATTTGGTCAGCAGCGCTGCGCTATTTGCAATGGCAAAAAGCAGCCCCCAGCCTGTGGCAGCAGCAAGCGGACGGTTGCGCAGGCGAAGCAGCGCAAAGAGTGCCAGAAGGACGAAAGTGATAACAGGAACATCAGTCATTCCCTGTCGGGCATACGTGTTCCAGAGGGTGGTAATCGTCAGAAAAATCGGCGCCAGAATTGCGATGGGGAAAGAAACGATCTGGCGAGCGAGGGCGAAAACCAGTAGCAGACTCAGCAGATGACAGAAGATGCTGAAAAGCCGGACCGCAAAAGGGGTTTCTCCAATCAGATGCATTGCTGCTGCCATTGCCCAGACGCTTAATGGCGGTGCACTGGCAGAATAATTGCCGCCAATGGCATACGGTGTTTGATCCCAGAATGCTTCAGGATGCTCAAGAATTGTCCGGGCGCGGAGAGCATAGAGTCCTTCATCCCAGGGTTGAATTTCCCCGTGGTCAAATCCAATGATGCTGAGGAGGAAGCAGAGGAGCGTGATAACAAACCACAGATGTCGCTGTTCGCTGGATAGCTTTGCTCGCTTTTGTGCTTTTTCCGACGATCGAGATTGGTGCGTTGTTGCTGCCGTGCCGTTGGGCATTAGAACACAAAACCAATTCGTACCGCTCCCCAATGCTTACCACGGACATAGACGGGAACGGAAAGGTCGTTCATAAATTCACCCGTATCGCGGCGGTACGTCTGGAGCAGGTAGGGATTGGTATTGCGTGCGGCTCGGATTCCTGTCGGATCGTTGAAGATCCGTTTGGTACGGTTGCGCACCAGGTCGGTTTCATAATCTCCTGTTAGCGGTTGGGAATAAATGAGATTGTGGCTGGGCACATAGCCATTGTCATCCACCAGAATAGCGAAGCGGTACCGCTCATCCATCGCCAGGTATTTTTCTTCCACGTCCTGAATGTATTTATCGGTGAACCAGTCGAATTTGGTGTGGTATTTTTGAGGATTGGTGTTTGGAATCGGTTCGTACGTGCGGTCGAACAGATCTTCTTCGGATATAATGCCCTTCTGGATCCCTTCTTCCAGAATTCGGGCACATTCCTGGGCAAATTGCTGTGCCCGCTGCCGCGTGATCTCAATG